>DCIW01000138.1:0-2900 GCA_002317225.1 Prevotellaceae bacterium UBA1716
CATTGAAAGCAACAAAGCTTTGCGCTCTGCACCGTTCTGTGCAGAGGCAAAGCCGACAAACATAACAAAAAGTATTGCTGAAAAAACTATTTTTATCTTTCTTCTATTTTTATTCATGGCGGATAGCTTCTATAGGGTCCATATTAGCAGCCTTGCGAGCTGGGATATAACCGAAGATGATACCTATGGCAACACATACTCCGAACGAGAGGAATATTGACCACGACGGTACTGATGATGGCATTCCGAATATCGGAAGCACAAAGTTCGACGCTCCTATTCCTAAAAGAACTCCGAATATACCACCTGTTACGGAAATGATGATTGATTCGATAAGGAACTGAACGCTGATAACCAATCCAGTAGCACCAACTGCCATACGAAGACCGATTTCCTTTGTTCGCTCTGTAACCGAAACAAGCATGATGTTCATGATACCGATACCTGCGATGAGGAGTGAGAAACCTGCAGCGATACCGAGGATGAGGGTTACTGTATCCATTGTCGATGACATGGTTTGCATCATCTCAGCTTGCGAACGAATTGTAAAGTCATCGCTATCACCCGACTCATCCTTTATCTTATGACTCTGTCGGAGAATCTGAGTGAGTTCTTCGATTGCATTGTCCGATAATTCTTCGGTGAGGGCAGAACAGATGATTGAAGAGAAATAGGTTTGAGCGGCAATTCGCTTCATAACGCAAGTGTAGGGAGCAATGATGACGTTGTCTTGGTCCATACCCCAACTGTTGTAACCCTTTGATTTCAATACCCCAACTACGCGGAGTGGGATAGACTTGAAACGGATGGTCTTGCCGAGAGGGTCGACATTATCCCCAAAGAGTTCGCTAACAATGGTAGTACCGATGACACAAACCTTGGCAGACTTGTGGATATCCTCTTCGGTGAAGCAGACTCCCTCTTCCACTGTCCACTGCTTGATATCGAGATATTCGGGAGTTTCGCCGTAGATAGATGCAGATGTGTTGCTGTTTCCATAAACTACCTGTCCCGAAGCAGATACTTCTGGAGATACATACTGTACGAATTTCTTCTCAGCAAGAATACGTTCGTAGTCGGCCGCCTTCAGAGTCTGCATTGCTGATGGGTCTTGTCGCACACCACCTGGTCCCTGATCAGCACCTGGTCGGATGGTGAGGAGGTTGGTACCCATAGCAGAGAGTTCCTTGCGGATGCTTTCCTTCGAGCCCTGTCCGATACTCATCATGGCGATAACAGCAGCCACACCGATGATGATACCGAGCATACTCAGGAACGATCGCATCTTATTGGATGCTACGGCATTTATAGATACTTTTAATAGGTTTAATATATTCATGTTGAAATGTACGATTTACAATTTTGTAACTCCTAACTCCTAACTCCTTACCGATAGCACTACCATCTTCCTTAATAGCAGGTGGTAGATGCTATGGTAAAATTAGTCATCCTGAGTCTTAGGAAGTGCTGCCAACGCTTCAGCAGCTGATTTGATATGTGGATTCAATGTGTCTTCACGAATTCGTCCGTCTCGCAGATTGATGTTGCGAGAAGAGTATTCTGCAATTTCAGGGTTGTGAGTCACGAAGATGATGGTGTGCCCTTCGGCATGCAGTTTCTGAAAGAGTACGAGCATCTCGAACGATGTGCGAGTGTCGAGGTTACCTGTTGCTTCGTCGGCAAGTAGGATGGTTGGATCGTTTACAAGAGCTCGTGCAATAGCCACACGCTGCATCTGTCCACCCGACATCTGATTCGACTTATGTTCGAGTCGATCGCCCAATCCTACTGCCTGAAGAGCCTTGATGGCTGCTTCGCGACGTTGCTTTGCTGTATATTTACTGTTGTACATCAGTGGGAGTTCCACGTTCTCAACAGCGGTAGTCTTTGCTAAAAGATTATAGTTCTGGAATACGAATCCGATTTTGCGGTTGCGAAGATGAGCACGCTGATTTTTCGACATCTTACGTACTGGAACGCCATCAAGATAGTACTCGCCTGATGTTGGGGTGTCGAGACATCCTAATTGGTTGAGCAATGTAGACTTGCCCGAACCTGATGTTCCTTGAATGGTTACAAATTCGCCTTCGTATATCTTAAATGATATGCCTCTCAGTGCCTTAACTGTTTCCGAACCTACTTGGAAGTAGCGTTTTACGTCCCTCAGTTCGATAACAACTTTAGCCTCCCTCTTTTCCTCATCAGGAGATGAAACTAAATCTTTATTGTTATTATTATCAATCATTTATTATACCTAATTTTAAAACCATTTATTGTGAAAACCTTTTGAGGTAAGAGGGAGGCTATTTCTTTTTCTTTCCTGGAGGAGATGGCATGAATGGATTGCTTGAACTACTTTCTCCACTATCTTGTGACATCGTCTGAGCCATAATAAAGTCGTTCAGAATTTCCGTGCCTTCAGCAATGCCTGTGACTTCGGTGAGTGTGCCGTTGGTAGTACCTGTAGTCACTGCGATTGCCTTGAATGTGTTGCCCTGGAGAGTCCAAACCTTTGAGTGTCCTTGGCAGTCCTCAATCTTTTGGTCTTTAGATAGAAGTGCTTCGGTAGGAGTGAAGCGGAGAGCCTTGGTAGAGACTGTCAATACGTTGTTCTTCTCGAGAGTGTAGATGGTTACGTTGGCAGTAAGACCTGGCTTCAACTTGAGTTCCTCGTTAGGAGCAGAGATTACCACTTCGTAAGTCACCACATTGCTTTCGGTTGTGGCATTCTGGCGAACTTGAGTCACCTGTCCCTCAAATACATCGTCAGGATAAGCATCAACTTGGAATGTGACACGCTGACCTTCGATCACCCCACCGATATCAGCCTCGTCAATATCAGCGATCACACGCATGTTGGTAAGGTCCTGGGCAATGTAAAAGAGGGTTGGTGTACTCAT
>DCIW01000138.1:2979-7371 GCA_002317225.1 Prevotellaceae bacterium UBA1716
ATGGTAGCATATCCGAGGTTAGTCTGTGCTTTCGCCACACTTTGCTTCTGCACACTGACTTGCTGAACTGCCTGCTCATAGTTGAGTTTGGCGTTCTCATAGTCATTCGCACTAATCAAACCTTTGTTGTAGAGAGTTTTATATCTGTCGTAATTAGACTTCTGATAGTTGAGGTTGCTTTGGGCGTTAGCGAGGTTGCTCTTTGCAGAGGCGAGTTCGCTGAGAAGGTTAGTCTTGTCGAGTTCGGCAATTACCTGACCCTTACGAACCTCTGAGTTGTAGTCAACATAAATCTTGTCGATGATACCAGATACCTGAGTACCTACTTCGACCTTAGTCACAGGTTCGATAGTACCTGTAGCAGTGATTGTAGTTGATATGTTCTGTCGCTCAACCTTTTCAGTTGAGTATTTTACATTATCCTTCTTTGTGCACGAAGCGAATGCTACAAGAGCGAGAAGAGTAAAAATTATTGATTTTGCCTTCATATCTTATTGGTGTATTTTTTAGAGTTGGATATTTTCGCCCTGATAGAAACGGAGCATTGCTTGATTGTAGAGTGCAGTGTACTTGGTCTGTAGGAGTGTCTGCTGAGCCTGGAGCATGTTGTTCTTGCCGGTAGTAAGTTCCACGATGTTCTTCAGTCCGAGTCGGAACTGTTCGCTCACGAGGTCGTAGCTTTCCTGCATGCTGTCAGCATTCTTCTTTGCGTAGATGTAGCGCTGCTGATTGGTCGAAGCATCGAGGTAATAGTTCTCTATAGTCGAATAGAGTTGCTTCTGTGCATCTTGCAACTGGAGTTCGGCAGTCTGCTGATTGTATTTTGCTTTGCGTACACTTGTACGAGTTTCATGATTGTCAAAGATAGGAACCGAAACGGTGAGTCCGAGCGAGTTCGAGAGGTTGTTCTTTATCTGTGAACCGAATCCGTTGGCTTGTGCGCTACCATTGCTTGTGCCTATTCCCGCACTGAGCGAAACTGTTGGTAGATAACCTGCTCGAGCAGACTTCACAGAGATGTTGCTGCTTTCGATGTTAATCTTCTGCGATTTGATTTCCGGACGATTCTCAAGAGCCGAATTATATACTGTTGATTTCTCTGGAATAATGCTGAGTACCTTGTCGTCGCTTACGGTTGGGATGGCGATATCAAAATCTTCATCATCGTGTATCTCGAGCAGTTGCTTGAGTTGGAGTTTGTAGTTGGCGAGTTGGCTCTTGGCGTTTACGAGCGAGTATTCGTCTTGTGCTGCCTGAGCCTCAAGTTGAACTTGATCCACACGTGCAAGACTTCCCACCTCAACCATAGTCTTAGCGCGGTCCACTTGCATCTGACTTGCCTTGAGCACTTCTTCGTTTACCTTCACAGCTTCGTTTTCATAAAGAATCTGTACGAAGAGTTGTGTTATCTTCTCCTGAATGGTGTTTGCCTGCTCTTGTTCAGCGAGCTCGTTCTTCTGTTCTGTGAGTTCGTTCTGCTCAATCTGCATGTGGTTTCTGTTTCCGTTCCATACAGTCCAACGGGCATTGAGACCGTACGAACCGTTATAAGAAACGGCATCACTACTTGTAGTCATCGTACCACTCTCGAGCGTGATAGTCTGTTTGGAGAATGGTCGATAGTTCATGTTCTGGTTCGTGCTGAACGAAACCGATGGGAATAATGCGCTTTTCGACTGCAACACATCTTCGTGGCTTGATTGGGTAGTTATCTTTTTCTGCTTCAGCTGTATGTTGTTGGCTAAAGCATAATCCAAGCATTCCTGAAGCGTCCATTGGTGGTTTTGTGCCATCAATGAGTTGCAGATAAGCAAGAGTGGG
This sequence comes from Prevotellaceae bacterium UBA1716, assembly GCA_002317225.1. GTDB lineage: Bacteria > Bacteroidota > Bacteroidia > Bacteroidales > Bacteroidaceae > Minthosoma. Next base: position 4,801 of record DCIW01000138.1, read on the forward strand.
GTTATTAATTTTAATCTTGTAAATTTCATATTTATTATATGTGAAAACTAATTTCGATGCAAAATTAGGGCTTATACTCAGCATGCGAAAATAAATTCAGCGAATCGCATGTTTTGTTCAACAAACTTCACTAAGGAGGTTATTTTCCTATTAAACGGTTGTTGACAAACTCGAGGAATTCCTCTTTGTAAGAGTCGCCCACAGGTAGTATGGTGTTAGCGTCCATTCGCACTCGTAGTCTTGCAATTTCCACCACATGACTCATATTAACAATGTACGAGCGATGTATGCGGACAAAGAGGTTTGAAGGCAGAATCTCAGCCATTCGCTTTATGCTCATCAGCACCATGAGCGATGGGCCGTCGGTCATATATAGTTTGAGGTATTCGCTTTGCGACTCTATATATTTGATTCTTGAGATACTGATACGAACGATGCGGTAGTCCACCTTCACGAAGAGTATATCGCCTTCTATGCGTCCATCGATCATGTCCGTTGGGGTAGGGTCAGCAGACTTAGCCTGTTCGCCCTTCGAACTCTGTATCAGTTCGTATCTGGCTTTCACCTTTGCTGCAGCACCCTGAAACTCAGGTTGCCCGAAAGGTTTGAGCAGATAGTCCACGGCGTTCACCTTATATCCATCAATGGCATATTGGCTATAGGCTGTGGTGAAGACCACAATAGGTTGGTTGGTCATCGAGCGGACGAAATCGAGCCCGGAGAGGTCGGGCATATTGATGTCGACAAAGAGAGCATCCACCTCCGTCTCCTCCATCACCTGCATAGCCTCAAATGCACTTGAGCATGCTGCCACGAGAGTGAAGTAGGGAGTCACCTCAATCATCTTCTGCAACTGCATCAGAGCGAGAGGCTCATCGTCTATAGCTATTACCTTTATCATATTTTTTGTTTATGAGGTTTCAAGTTTCAGGTTTCAAGTTTCAGGTTTTAACTATTCAAGCATGGCAGGATGAGTTCCACAACAAATTCCTCACCTTTCTCCTCTATATTGAGCGTGTACTTTCCCGCATACTGCAGGTCGAGTCGTTTGCGTACATTCTCAAGCCCAATGCCATGGTGACCGTCCTCAGTAGCCGATTGGTGTCGATGAATGCTGTTCACGCATCTGAAGCATATCGTGCGGTCATCATCGTTTATCGAGATATCAGCGTGTATATACGATTTCTCCAGATAACTGACACCATGCTTGAAAGCGTTCTCCACAAAAGTGACAAATATCATCGGAGGCATCATAATGTCCGAAGGCGCAGACTCTGGCATGTTGTACACTATTTCAACCTTATCGCTGTATCTTGGTTTCATGAGCGAGATGTAGAGGTGAAGGAATTCCGCTTCGTGCCTCAGTTCTACCAATGTGTTGTTGCCCTCGTAGAGAGTATAGCGCATCAATCCCGAGAGTTCCACAATCGCACGCTTTGCTCGTTCCTGGTCCAGATCCACAAGAGCATGAATATTGTTGAGCGTGTTCATGAAGAAGTGTGGATTTATCTGATAGCGCAGATGTTCCAGTTCCTGCTTCAGGTTCTGCTGTTCGAGCATGAGGAGCCTCTGTCGCATACGTTCATCGTTAATCCATGCCACTGCGCCCAAGTCCACACCTATCATCATCAGTGCCATCACAACACGTCCCAAGTCTGGTGGAGTGAGGAGCGGAGGTTTGGCACCATTCTTGTGGTGTCTTTCCCATTTCATCTCCATGTCGATTTTGCTTCCCTTGTATTTGTCTCCATCAAACTTAGGAGAGCATACCACCAAGAAGGTGATGAAGGCTGTTATCGAGGCAACCACTCCGAGCAGATACTTCACCTTGCTCTTCTTCTTCACAAGGATTGGAACGAGAACATAATGATGTATTAGAAACAGAACTAAGAACGCTGTGGAGTAGCACCACAGGTCGAATATCTTGTCCCATCTGAATTCGAATTGACTCACCACCTTGGCATATAACATATACAATGGGTCGGATGCATATATTAGCACCCAAGCCAAAACCATGTAGGGCCATTCTTGTTTGTACCACGCTTTCTTCATACTATAATTTGGTTCACACTATGATTAATTATTGGAATGCACTTTAATATTCGAATTATCGAAGCATCGAATTATCAATTTTTCGAAGTGTCGAAGTATCGATCATTCGAAATTTCGGTGACAAAGTTATTCCTTATTAATATAAAGCACAAAAATAATCAATCAACCGTGCGAATTATTCTGCGAAAGCCTATTTCCCCTCCCAAGGAGAAGCATTCAGAATATCAGTGTAGATGATTCCAGCCGCAGGAGCAATCTTCTTCTTCTTAAAGAGTTTGCGAACCGTTACAAACTTAAACCCACGTTTTTTCAAGATAGGAATGATACGGTCAACTGCCTCCACGGTATTGTCATTACCTTCCATGTCATGAAGTAGGAAAATGAGACCGTCTTTAGCCGATGCAAGCATCTTCTCCACTCGCATGTCGGCAGTCACCTGTGGTTCCCAGTCGTTGCAGCCATCACCGCAGATGAAGGGCAATTCGATGGTGTCAAACATAGTTCGGTTGAGAGCGATGT
>DCIW01000077.1 GCA_002317225.1 Prevotellaceae bacterium UBA1716
AAGGGTCAACCCGGAGACGGATACTTGGACCCAATAATGAACTGAGACAGACCGTTCGCGAAGACTGTACCACTTACAGGCTGAAAAAGGCCAAAACAGATAGTTAAAGACTTCAATTACTGCATTTTTTGCATAAAAAAGAATTTTATCTGTGTCCTTCTTTCGTTAAGTAGAGAAAATTATGTATTTTTGCAACATGGAACAAAAACTTTCAGATTAACCCACAAGATTAAGAACAATTCTAAATACACCGGACTAAAATGAGAAAAAGATTACTGACATCAGTTGTAAGTTGCCTGTTAGGTATAGGTATGCTATTAGCACAAGATACAGGCAATGTTGGAAAAATAGTGCCCATAAAGATTAAGCCCCGCACTTTCAACGGCAACTGTATCTTGGGTGCCACCGAGAGCATATGGGACATTTGGGAGGAAAGCACCACTGGGATTGGATTTGACGCTTACGGCTATTACTTCTGGAGCACTGCACGGCTATCGGAGGCTGAAGGCGGGTTCCCAACTACCCTCAACATGAAGTGTGAACAGACGGGAGAAACCATCCCATTCGCTTTCCAATGGAGAGGGGACGGTATTTTCGATGGTAAAGACTGCACTCAGCTATCTGGAACTTATACTACGAGTAATCAGGTTTCGCTTGAAGAAATAAAGGCATATAAGGAGTTGTACGTCATGACTGCATCGTCATTGATTTCAAATGAGGATCCGAAGATTAAGGTTACTATCACATACAAAAATGGCGGCAAAAGGACTGAGACATCATTCACTGCTACTGATGCATACACCAAGAATAAAAATTCGAATGGATATTATGGTATCACATGTGTGTCGTCATTATATGATGGCAATGGTAAGTGGAATAACAAAATAGGCGTTCCTCCTGCCACGACTGTAGGTCCTGCATTCTATTGTAAGAAACTCCCTGTCGAACTCGACCCAAACAATCCGATACTGTATATAGAGTTTGAACAGGCTCCATCAGAAAACATGTGTACCGGCATTTTCGGTATATCGGGATTAGTGTCATATGAGGAGGGAACTCCTGATCCAGGTGATGGAGGAGGCTCTGATCCAGGCGATGGTGGCGGAAGCGATCCAGGTGACACTGAAGGTAAGGTATTTACCCCTCTCACATGGGATCCATTTTATTCGAACGGCAATGTGGTAAGAGGCGAGAGCGAGTCTTCCGAAGATGTATGGAAGGGTGGTATTGCTGATACTTACCTCGACCCTTACGGATGTTTCTATTATGGTGATGATGGAGGACTCCCTACATCCCTCACTATCAGTTGTGGTGGAGACAGAAGCACTCCTTTCAATTTCCAGTGGGCAGGCGACAAGCCATTCGACGGTAACGACTGCATCCACCTTTCGCCTGAGTACAATGGATTGATTGTTAATTTTGACAAGAAACGAGCATATAGCGAGCTGAGAGTTTGTGCTACGGGTGGTAGTGTTCAGAAGGGATACGAAACGATTGTGGCAGATATCAATTATGTTGATGGTACAGCTGTCAGAGGAAGTATTGTTATACCTGACTGGTACCAAACCGATAAGTATGAGAATGGTTATTATGGTCTCAAGCGACTCGAACAAAACAAATATGCGAGGGAAGATTCATACACTATCGCAAATGGTGAGAATGGAAAATACGGTCCTGCGATTTACAACTTGCCTATCATAGTAGAACTCGACCCTGAGAAGGCTGTAGAGTCCATCACATTCTATCAGGAAAAGGAAATGTACACTGCTATTCTTGCCATTTCGGGAGTTATGACTAAGGATGAAGATCCAGATGATGGTGGTGGTGGTAATGATGATGATGATGACTCTAATATCATCACCGAAAAATACAACCTCTTGAGCGGATGGAACTGGGTTTCGTTCAACCTCTACACCAATGGTGCGGACGATGCTTCGGTTTTGGCAAAGGGCAAGTGGACTTCGGGCGATGAAATCAAGAATGCCTATTATGTAGACTCTTACTATAAATTGGATGAAACTTGGATAGGTACATTGAGCAGTCATGGTGGCATCAACTATACCGACCTCTTCAAACTTAAGGTGAAGAATGGGCAGGAGATCACCGTCAGCGGCAACCCTCTTGAGGCATATCTTACTTCTATCAAGATTGAGCCACAATGGAACTATATCGGTTACTTGCCAACGATGGACATGACTATCGACGATGCCCTTTACGGTTATGAAGCTCAAGAAGGCGACATATTGAAGTCGCAGGTTGACTTTGCCCAATATAGCAAAGAGAACGGTTGGGTGGGCAATATCCATTGTATGTCGCCAGGAAGAGGTTACATGCTCTATCGTAATGCAAGCAGCAGCACTTCGTTCAATTACCCTTCTTTCATTAATGTTGCAAAAAAACGTAACCGCATCGCCAACAACTTCATCTCAAAGGCAGAGGATTCGGAGCATCGCTACTCAAGCAATATGAACGTGATTGCTACTGTTGAGGGAATTGAACTCGAGCAGAACGACGAAATAGTGGCATATGTGAATGGCGAACGACGCAGTTATGCTAACGAGGTGAGTCTTGATGACAAGAACCTTTGGTTTATAACTATCGAGGGCAATGAGGCTGCTCCAGTCATCTTCTCGGTTGAGCGTGATGGAGAGACAGTCGCAAGTGCATGTGCAGACTTCGGTTATAAGAGTGATGATGTGCGTGGTTCGGTTAAGATGCCTACTGTCATCAACTTTGCCAAGACAGATAGTGGTGTGAGCGTGAGCCGTAAGGTGTTCCAGTCGCAGTTTACTGTCAGTGCAGTAAAGCCTTCGCTCAAGAATGTGACTGTTGAGGTTTATAGTGCTACTGGTCAACTCGTACTGAAGGACAGCACTGCGGGTGCAGATGGCAGTTACAAGCATACATTCGACGGTTCCGACCTCACAAATGGTGTTTATATCGTTCGTACTGTTGCTGATGGCGAACCAACCGTAATTCGTATTATCAAGCGTTAAGCATTTATTAACTCGAATAAAAAAGATTAAGTATATGAAGAAATACTTGTTTATAATAGCTCTCCTCCTCACATCTGCCACCTTCGTGGGATGTGGTGGAGATGACCCTTCGACCCCTAATCCTGTAAACCCAGGAGGAAACAACTCTGGTGGAGACAACCCTGGAGGAGGCAACTCTGGAGGTAGCGACACTCCTGGTGGTGGAGGTAGCGAAGAACAGAAAGAAACTAAGCCTACATGGACGTTTGATTCTGTAACTAAATTTGAGCATACGATGTCTGTATGGATCATGCTGTCGGAAAGCACCAAGAATGATATGCTCGCAGCATTCTGCGATGATGAGTGCCGCGGTATTGGTGAGCTGATAAGCGACAATGGAATCAACCAATTGTGGTGCATCCTCGTTTATGGTACAGGTGATGAGACTTCCAAATTCACCATCAAGTATTGGAACGACTCTGCCTCAAAGACCTTTACATCAACTGAAGAATTCACTTTCACAGCAGATGGACAGTACGGCACTGCAGACAAGCCAAAATCGTTTGTTAGATAGTAATGAGCAAGAGTGCAAGATTATTATGTCTGCATCATCTACTTAAGACATTTGCTTTTACACATACTAAAAAAGGTGGAGACACGTTGATGTCTTCACCTTTTTTATGTGTATTTGTTTGAGTGGTGTGAGGCTTACCAAGAGCCGCCACCGCCTCCACCGCCTCCACCACCGGAGAAGCCGCCACCTCCACTTGAACTGATGGATGAGGAGTCGTGGCTGACTGTTGTGATAGCACTGCTAGTCGATGAACAAAGATTGTTGGCCATAGTGTGGCTAAACATATAAGAGTCGAGATTTGAAGAACCAGAATACCATGATGGTTTCTCCATCTTTATATCCTTAAACTGCTCTGCCCACTTGTCGGAAATGCCGAATACGAGTGCGTAAGGGAGCAGTCGGTAGAAGTATTGTGGGTCGTCTTCAAGGAGCGACTCAAGACGTGGCTTTTCGGCTGTCTCAATGAATTCTTTCAGACCGAGGAGCTTGCCCATCATTTGTGCACGATATGGTGTCTCAATATGGAAATTACCCGCAAATTCGGTGATAGCAAAGCAGAGTATCGACGTGATGAGGAATGTGGACTCTGTCATGAAGCTGTCTTCCTCAAAGAGGAATATGGCGAGTGTTATTGTCGCTATACAGAACAATACTAACTTGATGATAAACACTACAACCTTTGATGTGGTTGAGTCAACATAACGTGAATTCGCAAATATAAGATTCGCGAACCAACCCAAAGCAAACGGAGTTGTCCAAGCAAATATGATTGCGAGAAGAAGTCCGACGTCGCAATACGAACCTGGATAAGAGAAGAGGAACGCAAACGTGGTTGTGATGATAAGTGGCAGATAGAGCCAATATGCCAAACGAGTGTGCGAGAGCGATTTGTCGTTCTCATCTCCTTCAGTACCCTTGTAGAGGTTGTTGATTTGGTCGTGAACCTCCTTCATCTTTTCTGGTTGCTCCTCTAATTTGTCAAGGCGTACACAAGTGTTACCTTTTGCGAAGAGTACATCGAAGAAAGTCTTCTGATATTTTGGAGCATCAGATGGAAGTCCCTTGATACGCTTTAATTCAAGTTTGGTCTTCTTTGTGAACTTCTTCCCCCTTTCCTCCGACACTTCGCGGATAGTGAGATAGCCCTTTGAGGCAAACCACGGGATGAGGGATGCTATGTCAATATCATCGACTGACTCATCAATGATGGTGCCCACCTCAGCACTACTGATACCCTCTGGAGGATAAAACTCAATCTGCTTGGTTACATGAGGACGTGTGACAAAGATGAGTTGGATTCCGATGAGCACAAGGAGTGCCAATGAGATGTAGAAGCACACCTGCATAGGTTTAGGTGAGTTCGGTTCAAGACCTTTACCCTCATAGAATCCATTTTTGAGTTTCTGGTAGAGCGTTACGCCTGAGCGTGCAGGCACATCGCTTACCTCACCGCTGATGGTGTTGCCATCCTCACTCACTTTCACATTGAGCGAGTTGTCTTTGTTGCCCCAAGCTCCAGAGTACACTTGAAGCTTACTCGTAGCGTATTGAGCAATAGGCTTGTCAAATGTCACAACGAAACTGAAGTGCTTCACTTCGTCTTCAAGATCAGCAGGAAGAACAGTGTGGAAGAGGAAGTCGGTGTCGACATTGCGGTCGTAAGGATAGGAGATGCGATACTTGAGCACATAGGTCTTCAGACCTGTCACAGTATAGTCGGGACTACCCAACTTAAACATTACATTTGAGTCATCGTAGTCGGTGGAGTACTCGCTACCTTCGACTGATACAAAATCAATGTCGGTTCTGTACTGGAGACGTTTTTGTTCTACTTCTCCTTTGACATTCTTCACATCTTGGTCGATGAAGAGATCATAAGAGATGTAGCGATATATACCATGACGCGGCTCTAAGAAATTAACCGTAATTGTCTCGGTAACGTCCCACACATTGTTGGCATGTACTACTGCTTCCACATGGAAATCCTTGTAATACATACCACCCTGTCCTGCAAGAGCTGTGAGAGCCGTACAGAATAGGGTGATAAGTGTGATTGCTATCTTTTTCATCATAAAAAGGGAGTTAATTTTAATGCAAAGAAACAACTTTTTAAGGAGATAGCAAAGAAAAACAAACGATTTTTGCGATTTAATCCTCTAAAAAAGACTGAAGTCCGTAGTCCGTAGTCTGTTGACCCTACTTGACAACAACCTTATAAGTGTCGCATTTGCCATTTTGGACAAACTTGATGAAGTAGAGTCCTGGGCGGAGATTAGAAGGAAGTGTGTACGTATTGCCGTTGAGAGGAGCCTCATCCTCTATGATTCCAGAGAGTCCGAATATGTTGACCGTAACGTCGGATGGAGAGATGCCATCTGCAAGTTGCACAGTGATTGGATGCCCAGAGAGGCAGTTGCCTGTAAGGAGACGAACGGAAGGACCTTCGTTGGATGACTGAGAGGTGATGGTTCTGGACGGACGATAGAGGATTGGGGAAGTGATGCCTGTGAGGATAGCTTCCTGGGCAGCACGTGCCTCATCTTCATCATAGTTCGCATCGGTAAGAGTCTGCTCGTTGAGGTTCCACTTGGTGTAGAGTTCAGCAACCTGAAGTGCTCCCTTTCCGAAACGGATTCGGTAGTCCCAATGCTTCTTACGCTGTGCTTGGTTGTTAGCATTCGTATAGATATAATCAGTATTGCAGACCACACAGAAGATGACATTGTTAGCTGGACGATCGGTGAGATCGATCTGCATAGCACCACACTGAACTGGTTGACTGTAGTATGTCTTTCCTGCTTTGGTTGTGTAGCAGAGTTGGGCACGCATTTCTGTGTCTTCAGGGCGGAACTCGACAGTAGCGGTATTCGACTTGCTATCCACATGGATTGGGATGATGTTACAACCCGACCATCCTGGATTGGTAAGTGTGTCAGGTGCCATCCATTGGTCAGCAGAGTTGACAGTCAAACCTTGATACATAGTGAGTTTGAAAGGAGCAACATTGATCCAATAAGGTTCCCATTCAGGTTTTACAGTAACACCGAAGTTGCCGTTTGTGACATTACGATAACCTGGTTTCCAACCTCCGATATCAAAGAGTGCCATACGAGAGCGATACTGCTGGATGAGGTCACGCATAGTTTCTTCACCAAGATGATTGCCTATGCCCTTGAGCACATAGTCGGTACAGTTACGCCAAATCCAAGGAATTGCTCCCTTACCACAAATCTCTCCAAGAATGATTGGGAAGGCATTACCGTACTGAGTACCACCGAGGAGGTTTCGCCATGTACATATTTGCTTACCACTACTATTATACATATTCACACCATCAGCTGTAGGACCACCAAACGATCCATCCTGCAACCAACCTGAATAGCATTCGATAGGCATGAAAGGAGCGATGAACGGACAAGCATCAAGGAATCCTGGTGTACCATATTTATTATAACGCTCAGTATTCATAGCAGACTGCAACCAAGTATTGCCTGCCTCATGGAACCAAGACGACTTGTTACAAGCATTGAGGTCGGCAAAGATAGCATGAATACCTTCGTGAATCATTGCCTCACGCTGATAATCCCCATCACTCCACTTGCTGTCAGCATCTGAGCGGAAACGTGAGAATGGATAGTAAGAAGCCCACACACAAGCATAGTAACCACCATCAACGGATGTGCTGCTTTGGTAACCACCCTTCTCAGTATTGGATGTGTTGTCGTTTGCAAGACCCGAACCGAAGATGTACACAAACGACTTATATCCGTTGCGAGCGCTCTTGTCAGGTGGCCAACCCATATAGTCACGAATATATGCGAAGTCATCATCGTACTTCTCCACCATATTCTTTGCTGCTTCCATAGCTTTCTCCTGACCGCCTACTTCAGAGTTGAGGTTGTCGCCCCAGAAGGCAGACCACCATTCGCCCGCATATTGATTGGCAGGTGTACCATCTTTTTTGTTGATATTGTGTACCTTCTCAGGCTTTTCCCACTTACCATAATTGAACTTGGAGTCAGTAAGCCAATCGTGAGAGAACTGAGGTATACGGCCTTCCCAAGAGAAAGGAGTGCCAAGTGCTTCGGTCTGAACATCTACATAATAGATATAGTCGCTGAAATAGACACGAGTGCCTTCAGCATTCGAATAGTAACCGTTGAGGACGTAATAGCCCGCATCAGCCACTTCGGCATCTTCGATATTGAGCACAGGACTCTGTCGGAGAGTTTGGAGAGCCTTTCCCTTACGGTTTTTCCATGTATAGCGTGCATTGGTACAGCCTTCAGGAATTTCGCATGAGAGGGAAATCTTGTCACCTGCCATCACTTGGATAAAATTCTGCTTGAGAGGTGTGCCATCGTTAGCATAAACTTGTGGAGTTACTATCCAAGAGTCGGTACGGTCTGCACGATGATTGAGGCGGTACTCGTATGGTGGTTGGTCAGAGTTGTATGACTCCTCTGCACCAAATGTGACATTCACCTTATACTCAACTGTATCTGTTCCATGAACAAAGAGTTCGGTAACGGTGAAAGCATCAGTCTCAACCACCTTTGCATTGTAATGTGCGATAGAAAAAAAGCCATCGACATACTTCATGCCTATGCGACGACCTGTGTTAGATGAGGCACAAGGAAGGCCAGACTTTGTGAACCACCATCCTTTGCCGAATGAATATGATTGGTTATCAGTAGTGTATAATTTGCCTGAGTTGGCCCTTGCGAGAAGTTGGATATAACCAGCATCTATAGCTTCGCTGATTTTCTGTTCAGAAGAATAACCGAAGGCATCGCAAAGCACATTTGTGCTCACACGGAAAGATGTGAGTTCGGTAGCTGTCTTTTCGTAAGGACGTACTACATCAGTAGTGTACGTTACCTTGCTTGCTGCAAACGACTGCACCACAGCAGAGGATACAAGCATAAGGGAGAGTAGAAGTTTTTTCATATTTGTTAGGTTTTAGTCTTTTTTAAGATATGACAATAAAGGGCGGAGAAATGGGTAATTAAAAAAGAGAAATGGGCATAAATGAGGGCTGAACGGCAAAAAGAAGAAAAGTGAAAAGCATGGCTTGCCTTTCACTTTCCAATTATTCTTATTCAAGAGTGAGCTCGTTGATAAGTCGCTTTGCCTTGAGATAATCATCAAGAACGGATAGAACCCAACGGATATCCACACCGATACAGCGCTGGAGGTTGTTGTCAAACTTGAGGTCGCCTGACATAGCTTCCCAGTTGCCATCAAATGCAAGTCCGATAAGATGTCCCTTACCATTATACATACCCGAACCAGAGTTACCGCCTGTAATATCGTTTGTTGTAAGGAAACATAGTGGAAGAGTGCCTGTAGTCTTGTCGATATACTGCTGAGAGAACTTGCCCTTCTTCATCCACTTGTAAACTGGGTCGATGAGTTGGTAATCGTATTTCTCCTCATCTGTAGAAGCATTTTCGTGCTTGTTGAGGAACGACTGCGGAGTAGTGATGAGGTTGCGAGCCTCTTCCTTGAGGTCTGTAGTACCTGGAGCGAAATTGATTGGTTCGCAAAGACCATAACTGAGACGCATAGTGAAGTTAGCATCTGGGTAGTACTCGTTCTCGTGATTCATCTCACGGATAGCATCTTCGAGAAGGTGCTCGTACTTGCCTGTAGCACGTTCGTTGTCCGCTCTCACCTGCATAAGTGTTGATACGATATCAATACCTGCTTCGAACATAGGGTCATCTGCCACATCCTCAAATCCCTTGAGTTGCTTCAACTCATCTGGACGAGCGAATACACTCTTTGCATACATATCATCAACATAAGCATCCACACTTCCATTGTAGAGAGAGTCAATCTTGTTCTGCATAACAGAAGGGATGTACTTCTTGATAGGCACATTCTGTATGTAGTTCTTGAGGAGAGCATTGAGGATTGCCTTGTCTGTAGGTACATCAATGTCCTTGTAAGTTTCTTCAACCTGTTCACCGAAAGGCTTATTGCCTCCACGACCAAGACTGCTGAATGCTACGAACTGAAGGATATCGCTACCTTGAAGGAGTGATTCGGAGAACATATTTGCCGACTTTGTGAAGTCGTAACAACGGTCGTAAGTGGCCTTAAGAGAGTCGAGCATACCTACATAACGAGCATGAGCAACAGGATCAGAGTCTATCCATGCTTGTACTTTTGCTTCGAGAGCACGCTTTTCATCAAGCACCTTGAGGTTGTCGAGTGCGGTATTCTGTGCGAGAGAGTACTTCCAGTAGTTTGAACTGCTTGCCTGCTTCGAAGCATACTTGATGCGGAGTTCGTCGCTTGTCTTCATAGCAGCCTTCATCACATCAAGTTTGATGGTACGAACCTGATAGCGAACATCATTTGTACAACGCATAGTGTTCCAGATACCTTCGCTTGAGAGATAACGGTCGGTAGAACCTGGATAACCGAGAGTCATAGCAAAATCGCCTTCCTTCACACCTTGGAGCGAAACGTGAGCATACTGCTTTGGACGATAAGGAACATTATCTTCAGAGTATTCGGCTGGGCGATTGTCTTTGCCTGCATAGATACGGAATACTGAGAAGTCACAAGTCTGACGAGGCCACATCCAGTTGTCTGTATCACCACCATACTTACCAAGACACTGTGGAGGTGCTGCTACAAGACGAATGTCATCGTACTTCTGATATACTGAGAGGAAGAACTTGGAACCCTTGCAGAAAGCATTGATTTCACCATATACTCCATCATTATTATAGTCTACTGTCTCTACTATCTGATTAGAGAGAGAATCCATAAGTCTATAGCGCTCTTCATCAGACACTGTATCAGGAATCTGACCAAGGATATGGTCTGTCACATCAATAGTCTTGAGGTGGAAGAGTACGTAAAGACCTTCGTTTGGAAGTTCGTCCTTGAGAGTCTTTGCAAAGAAACCGTTCTTGAGGTAGTCGTGCTTTACGCTTGAATGGCTTTGGATTGCATCAAAACCACAGTGGTGGTTGGTGAATACGAGTCCTTGGTCGCTAACTACCACTCCTGAGCAGAAGCCACCCAACTGAATAACTGCGTTGTTGAGTGATGGATGGTCTGTAGAGTAGAGTTCTTCGGAACTAATCTCAAGTCCTAACGAATGGAGGATTGAGTCTGTTCGCTGGGAGATATTTCCCATCACCCACATACCCTCATCAGCGTGTGCCGATGGAGTGAAGAGGGATAAAAGTGCAACGAGTGCAATAAAAGATTTTTTCATATTAATATTTTTGTTATGTATGTTCATTTCTTAAACTTCTTTCCAATCACTGGGATAGAAGAGAGCGGCATATCTTTGTGGATAATCTCAAGTACGAAGAGGATGATAAGTCCTGTGTTGAGGATGAGTCGAACCCATACTGGCCATGAAGCAGGGAGGTTCTGCATTGCAACAAAGAGAACGACAGTAAGGAGAAGATAGGAGAAGATACCCTTGAGATCATATTCGATAGGATTCTTCTTCTGACCAACAACGTAGCTAAGCACCATAGCAGTAGCATATCCCGCAAATCCGCCCCAAGCACAAGCCATATAACCGTACTTAGGCACAAAGATGATATTGATAGCAATGAGTACCGCGCAACCGATGAAAGAGAACCACGCACCCCAAATAGTCTTGTCAATAAGCTTGTACCAGAATGAGAGGTTGAAATAGATTCCCATCATGATCTCTGCAGCCATCACGATTGGGATAGTCACTAGTCCCTCATGATAGTCGCTGCGAACGATATGTTTCAAGATATCAATATAACCCATCACGCAAAGGAAGGCAAAGAGTGTGAATATAATGAAATACTTCATCGCCACAGCATAATACTCCTTTGAGTCAAGGTCCTTCGACTTAGCAAAAACTATTGGTTCGTAAGCATAACGGAATGCCTGAGTAATCATCGCCATAATCATCGCAACCTTAACACAAGCACCATAGATACCGAGTTGAACCTGTGCTTCCTCAACAGTATGAACTCCCGTATGAGTATATGCCCAAGGGAAAATCATCTTGTCAAATGCCTGATTCAAGATGCCAGCAATACCAAGCACGAGGATAGGCCATGAATACTTGAACATACGACGAAGAAGTGCGAAATCAAACTTCCACTTGATGCTCAAGAGTTCTGGAATAAAGAAGAAGGTAATAAACGCTGTACAAACAAGATTGAGCGAGAACACATAGAACACGTCTGTCTTTTCAAGCACTACGAAATACAGCAGATTGAGTCCGATATTCATAATGATGAAAAGGAGTTTCAACGATGCAAACTTGATAGGACGCTTCTTATATCGCAAATAAGAGAACGGAATAGCCTGAATAGCATCGAGAGCTACTACTCCCACCATCATATAGATATAATCGTGATGGTCGGCATATCCAAGAGCTTCACCAAGTGGACCAATAAAGAGAAATACCCCCAACAAGAGCAATGCTGTAAGGAACGACACCATACCCATCGCAGTAGAGAATACTGTATGCGGATTCTCATCCTCCTTATTAGCAAAGCGGAAGAAGGTAGTCTCCATTCCAAAGGTAAGGATTACGAGTATAAGGGCAGTGTAAGCGTATAGATTGGTAACCACCCCATATCCTCCGCTTGCAGCTGAAATTACATGTGTATATAGAGGGACAAGCAGATAGTTCAAGAATCTACCCACAATAGAACTAAGGCCGTAGATAGCGGTATCCTTAGCAAGGGATTTCATATTTGCCATATAGACCCACCCCCAACCCCTCCCATTAAAAGGGAGGGGAGTAAGTTACTATTTGCAAGTAACTTTCCCCCGGGAGTGTAAGGGATATTATATTATAATTTGATTAATTGTGATGCAAAATTACACCTTTTAATTTAAACAACAAAGAAGGCACCGGAAAAACCGATGCCTTCTTAGGTTTATTTAGTAAAACCAACCTGTTTTCACAAGTTTATCTTACATTATATCTACTCCTCCCCCTGGGGGAGGTTGGGTGGGGCTATTACTTTACAAGTACCTTCTTAACAGTTCCATTGCTCATCTTAACGATGTTGATACCCTTCTGGAGACCATTTACGCGAGCACCAGCGATAGAGTAAACAGCAACAGTCTGAGCAGCAGTTTCAACTGTCTCAACACCTGTAGCAGGGTTCCAACCAGAGTTGTCACCAGCCTTAACGAGAGTGAGCTTGAAGTTATCAGCAGAGAACCAAGTTCCTGTGAATGCCTCTTCCTCAGCCTTGTTCACGAATACATAGTCACAAGTTGCACCGATAACGAGAGTGTGGTTCTTAACCTCAATTTCGAGAGAGTTGTTGAACCAACCACGACCCTTACCACCATTTGCACTGAATACAGCCCAATCAGCAGCATCAACGCCTTCTGGACATTCGTCAGAACCATTGTTCTTGTCGAGTACGAGATCGTAGATAGAAGCCTGGTTTTCGTTGTCAACACTTGCAACACCGAACTGTGCCATAATTTTATCAGCAGCAGCAACCCAGATTTCACCGTAATTATCAGTCTTGTTGTCGTTAGCCTCTTCGCCTTCAGGAACAACATAGTACTTAGATGGAGTAGGAACTACAACAGCCTCAGAAATAACATTTGTAGCAGCAGGATCAAGAGCAACTACACCTTCCTCAGAAGTTACAGGAGCAGCATCAGAAGCGAAGAGATAAGCACCTGTACCTGAAGTACGCATGATGTTCTCTACCTTATACTTACCATTAGGAACGTTGAGAACCTGATAACCAGTGTGACGAGTGCCACCGCTACCATTCCATGAGTCGATGTAACCACCTGCTGTATTGCCATCATACTGCTGACCTGTAGCGATGTTAGTGTTACCTACAACCTTTACGAATGTCCAACCAGTTTCTGAATCAATATTTGGATTTGTTACATAAGCAGTAACGTCTGTATTGTCTGAGTAATTGATGTCAGAAGCAGTAGCAACAACTACAGCATTGTTGAGAGCAGCAACACAACTGTTGATGAATTCCTCATCACTTGTGTAAGTAGAGAGGTCAGCAACAACACTTGCAATTGTACCTTCGAGAGCAGCCTTACCTTCAGCATTTACAACCTCAGCAACCTTATCTTCAGCAGCAGTGAGAGCAGGAATGAGAGTGTCGCGATAGATACGCTGAATAGAAGTCATGCTTGGAGTATTTGCACTCTTAGCATCTGCAGAAGCGATGTAAGCGTCCATAGCATCAAGAACTACCTGAGTAATCTTCTTAGCGTTGTCAGAATAAGTTACACCTTCAACTTCACCTGCCATTCTATCCTTGAGGTCCTTGTACGAACCGTTCATGATATTGTTGTACTCAGTCTCTGAGTTTTCAGCAGCAGCCTTAGCAGCATTGAGAGCAGCGAGATCGTCTACAGTCTTAGTTGCGTTCACAACTTCGAGATAGTCAGCCTTATCACCTGCGAAGTGCATGTTGTCTGCATAAGCCTTAGCAACAGCAACAGCATCCTCAACAGCAGCAGCATATTCAGCATCAGTAGCAGCACCGAGATAGTTGAGTGTGAAGTTAGTTACACAGAACCAACCCTGACGATAGTCGTTCTTCACCTCAACAGCAACGTCTGTACCAGTACCCATAGCACCGATTGTGAGCTTGCCATCAACAACAAGAACCTTTTCAGTTGTAAGAGTTTCGAATGAATAAGATTCATCAGCCTCACCGTTACCGATATTAATATCCCAACCAGCATAAGACATGACTGGAGAAGACTTCTGCTGAGCTGAAGAATTAGCAAATACATGCTGATCGTGTACACAACCAGTCTGAGTAATCATATCTGCACTTACAGTATAGTAACCGTTTGGAAGACCAGTGAGATCCTGCTGGATAACAGCCTCAGTGAAGTTAGCAGTGTTGCGCCAAGCATTCCATACAGTCTTAGTACCGATAGTGTTAAGACGCTGGTCACCACCGCTCTCACCGATATACCATTCGCCCTTAGCAGCGAATACAGGATTATCGATATAGAATGTGTAGTCTGCAGGATGCTCTTCAGAAGCCTCCTGAGAGAAACGATAGTCTGCAATAGCCTGCTTGAGGTTAGCGATAGCAGTAGTCACATAATCCATTGAAGAGATATTGTCATCAAGAGAGTAGTATCCACCACCTACATAATCGCCAAACTGCTCGTAAGCCTTAGAGAAGGCATCGAAACCAGGGTAATTTGTTTCAGACTCGATCAAAGCAGTTGCACTCTCATAAAGAGTATTGAATGCATCGATGTTAGCAGCAGCTGTTGAAGCAGCCTCTATCTTAGCCTTGATAGCCTCGATAGCACCCTGAAGAGTCTCAAGGTCATTGTCCTCTGTCATGTCGATGATAATCTCACCTGCATATTCGCCTTCGCTGATGAAGTCTGTGAGTTCAGAAGCCACAGCCTCATAGTCAGCATATTCTTCAGCAGCATTCTCGAGTTCTGAGAGTTGTGACTGAAGAGCGAGGAATGCAACCATCGACTGAGTTGTAGTCGATGGATCGTAAAGCTTAGCAAGGAAGAATCCATCATAGCAATGGCTGCTACCAAGCCAACGAGCGTTACACTGCAACCAGCAATATTCTTCTGAATCGAACGAACAAGCTGTCTGAGCCCAGTCGCCCTTACCATCAGTAGAGAAACCGAGAGCACCATCAGCACTGTTACCAGACATACCGATAAGGTACTTGTCTTCATTCTGACCACCAGCAGTAGATTCCTGATCAGTCAAAGTGATGACTGGAGAATACTGGTTGTTAGCACCCTGATTCTTCACATAGAAAGAGAAGTAGTAACGAGTATTCTTCTCGAGAGGCCAATGCTTTGCAATTGAATTGCCACCACCGGCACCTGTATGACCAGCCGCCTGAATATAAGCACCACCATCATAACCACCAGTAGCGAACCACTTGAAGTTAGAAGATGTCATCTGAGCATAAGTACCTACTGTCCAACCAACGATATTACCGTTGTTTTCTGCTGGATCAGCATCGAAACTACCATTTGTAATCTCGTTAGTACCTACATACCACTGCGAACCATCACTCAAAGTGATGAGGTCACCAACCTTAACATCACCAACGACAAGCTCGTTCTGTGCATTAGCTACAAAACTAAATGCACTTACAGCTACCGCAGCAAGGATTGAGTAAAGTTTCTTCATTTTTTAAATAGTTTAGTTAAAGTTAATAATATAGATTGTATAGTATTCTATGATTT
>DCIW01000037.1 GCA_002317225.1 Prevotellaceae bacterium UBA1716
TTCCAACTCTCCCAAGTTGGCCAAACAGACCAAGAGGTCTCAGAAATACGACCGTTCTTGTAATAGTTAGGTTCCTTGACAGCAAGATATATGCTATTAGCACCTTCCTTCTCGTTCCACAGCATGTCGCGATAGTGAGAAATTGGTTTTCTCCATCCGGTCATATCCACATCACCACAATATGCTCCGTGGAATGGGAAATGCTTGCCACTATAATGCTCACCACGAGGTTCTCCCTCATAGTAGAACTGTCCAATGCCTGACTCACCAAGATAGTCTAGTCCTGTCCAAACAATATCGCCGATGATGTAAGGATACTTTGCTGTATGAACCCAATTCTTGAATGCATCACGAGGATAACTTTCTGTTTGCCACATCACACGCTCAGGACAACGCTCATGATCGCTTTCCGACTTATGCATCATATAGTTATATCCCACGATGTCGAGAACGGCAGCATGAGGATCATATATTTCCCAATCGCTGTCCCAAGAACAAAGAGCTTCGGTCACAGGACGAGTCTTATCGTAAGACAAAATAACATCCTTAAACTTCTTAGCAGTATGAACAACACGAATCTCCTTGCGCTCAATCACCTCATTTCCAATGCTCCAGCAAATGATGCTTGGATGATTTCTGTCACGAAGCACCATAGCAGTCAAGTCTTCACGATAACAAGAATCTATCACTTCGTGATAATCATGAGTAGTCTTCTTTGTGTACCAACCATCGTATGCTTCGTCAATCACCATCATTCCAAGACTGTCGCAAGCATCAAGAAAAGCACGAGTCTGCAAATTGTGGGAAGTGCGGATAAGATTGAAACCTGCCTCTTTCATCACTCTCACCTTACGAATCTCTGCAGCATCAAAGGCGGCAGCTCCAAGCACTCCATCATCATGATGCACACAAGCACCATTGATGAGGGTTGGTTGCCCGTTTATTTTGAGACCTTCCTTAGCATCGTAAGTGACTGTTCTAAAGCCATGTTTGACATTCAAAGCACCAACTTTGATGTCATAAAGTTTTGGATTACTTGTGTTCCAAAGTTCGATGTTCTTGAAAGAACGGAGTTCGTCTGCCTTTCCTTCGTAACTAATGCGAACAATTGCAGAATCAGCACGATTTCCATCCGAAGAGATACCGTAAATCTTTTCTGTGCGAACGAAAAGTTTCTTTGGGTCGTCAGTTGCATCCTTCAGATAACTCTCCAACCAAACATGGCGATAAATGCCCGAACCACTATACCAACGGCAGTTTGGCTGCTCTGAATTATCCACACGAACAGCAACTGTATTCTTTCCTATATATAAATAAGGTGTAATGTCGATGCTGAAAGGAGTGTATCCATAAGCATGAGTTCCTGCAAGTTTACCATTGACATAAACCTTGCTTCGCTGATAAACTCCTTCGAAATGGAGCATGATGGTTTCGCCTTGTCCTACTTTCTGAATATTGAAAGATTTGCGATACCAACCAATTCCACCAGCATAATATCCGCCATCATTTCCCATAGGCGAATCTGCTTGAGGGGCATGATATACATCCCAATCGTGAGGAAGATTGATGCTTTGCCAAGTTCGGTCGTTGAAAGATTTGGCATCTGCGCCCTGAACATCTTGTTCAATGAATTTCCAGTCAAAATCAAAATTCTGCTTGCTGCTTTGGGCAAAAACAGAGACGCCCGCTCCACAAAGAACGAGCATCAGTATGAGTTTTTTCATCGTTAATAATTGGTACATGAATTCACTTGAATAATTAGATTTCTTGTTAGTTGATTAACTGTTTATGTTGCAAAGATACAAACAAAAAATGAATATGCCACGGAAAAATGCAAAAAAGAATTAGGATAATGTTACTATTTTATAAACAGATGTTTTTTCCTTCATTATGTCATGTATTGTAACTTAGATATTAAAAAAATGTATAATCAATATAATTTTTTGCGCACAAAACGCCGTTTTTGTGCAAAAATAAGATTTTTTAGGGAATATCTTTGCTGTGTTTAAAGAAATTATTTATAACTTTGTCCCCGATTTCAAGCACAACCACTTCTCAATGAGTGTATAATTGCAAGAGATTATCTGAAAAGATTAAAGTAAAAAGAGAATAATAATTCATTAACAAAACTAAAAATTAAGATTATGTCTGAAATTGAATCAAGAGTAATTTCTATCATCGTAGATAAGCTCAACGTAGACGAGGCTGAAGTTAAGCCAGAAGCATCATTCACTAACGACCTCGGTGCTGACTCTCTCGACACTGTAGAACTCATTATGGAATTTGAGAAGGCTTTCGGTATTAACATCCCAGACGATGAGGCTGAGAAGATCGCTACAGTTGGCGACGCTATCGCTTACATCGAGAACGCTGAAGCTAAGTAAATTATATTTTACATTTTTTACCATTTGCTATTTTCTACTCGTACATCACGTTTAATTCTTGGCACATATCGTGTGCTATATAATTAAATAAGGTGTATTTATGTAGGCAAAAAATAGTAAATGGTAAAATTGTTTTAATTGACAATAATAAATATGGAACTTAAACGAGTTGTAGTAACAGGTCTTGGTGCAGTAACTCCACTCGGTCTCAATGTTGAGGAAACATGGGAGAACGTAAAGGCAGGAAAGAGCGGTGCAGGTCCTATTACACATTTCGACGCATCACAGTTCAAGACTCAGTTTGCTTGTGAGGTGAAGAACTTCAACGGTAATGATTACATCGACCGTAAGAAGGCTCGCCAGATGGATATCTACTGTCAGTATGCACTTGTTGCAGCTACACAGGCAGTTAAGGACTCAGGTCTTGATGCTGAGGGCATCAACAAAGACGAAGTTGGTGTTGTAATGGGTGTTGGTATCGGCGGTATGCGCACTTTCGAGGAAGAGGCAGGCAACTGGGCTCTTACTGGTAAGGAGCTTGGTCCAAAGATCAATCCATTCTTCATCCCTAAGATGATTGGTGACATCGCAGCAGGTCACATCTCTATTGAGTATGGTTTCCATGGCCCTAACTATGTAACCACTTCTGCATGTGCTTCATCAACAAATGCTATTGCTGATGCGTTCAACCTCATCCGTCTCGGTAAGGCTAACGCTATCGTAACAGGTGGTGCAGAGGCTGCTATCTTCCCAGTTGGTGTAGGTGGCTTCAACGCTATGAAGGCTCTCTCTACTCGCAACGACGAACCAGAGAAGGCAAGTCGTCCATTCAGCGCAAGCCGTGATGGTTTCGTTATGGCTGAAGGTTCTGTAATCCTCGTTCTCGAAGAACTCGAGCATGCTCTTGCTCGTGGTGCAAAGATCTATGCTGAGGTTGCAGGTTGCGGTATGTCAGCTGATGCTCATCATATCACAGCTTCTCACCCAGAGGGTCTTGGTGCAAAGCTCGTAATGACACGTGCACTCGAGGATGCTGGTATGGATCCATCTGAAATTGACTATATCAATGTTCACGGAACTTCTACTCACGTAGGTGACATCTCTGAGGTTAAGGCTATCAAGGATGTGTTCGGTGAATCAGCATATAAGCTTAATATCTCTTCAACTAAGTCTATGACTGGCCACATGCTCGGTGCTGCTGGTGCTGCTGAGGCTATGTTCTCTATCCTTTCGGTAAAAGAAGACATCGTACCTCCAACAATCAACCACGAGGAAGGCGACAACGACGAAGAGATCGACTATAACCTCAATTTCACATTCAACGTAGCTCAGAAGCGTGAAGTACGTGCTGCTCTCAGCAACACATTCGGCTTTGGTGGTCACAATGCATGTGCAATCTTCAAGAAGTATAAGTAATTGTGGATATACTCGATAATATAAGGCTTCTTTTCCGCCGTGAAAAGAAGCCTTATTT
>DCIW01000064.1 GCA_002317225.1 Prevotellaceae bacterium UBA1716
ACAAGACCACGATCAAGATTGTCAGTCACACGCTGAGCAAACGTAGTCGTAAACATGGCAAACAATGCCAAAACGGTAAAAAATCTTCTCATAATATCTACAAGGTTAAAATGTGTTTATATATAAATTAGATAAAAGCGATTTGTGTAAATTGTGTTTTCGCCACAAATGTAAATATAAAAAAGTTAAAGTCAAATTATTTTATCAAGAAAAAGGCAAAATAACAAACAAATTCGCGTACACAAAAGTTAATTTGCAAACAAAATGCGAACTATTTGACAATTAACCTGGCACTAGTCACAATATTCAAAAGAACACATCTTACTCTATCACCGATTATTAGGTTTGGATTATAGTAACAGAGGAGTGCCATGAAAGGATCCTTGAAATACTTGAATAAAACAGATACTTTTCGTTTAAAATAATAATGCCCGTCCAGATTTGGAAGGGGCATTATCATTGTGTATTTATAAGTACATTAATTTAATCCTGCATCTTTACGAGTCTTACCGACTGCTACCTACTTAGCAGGATTAATCTTCCATTTCTTCGAGAGCTTTTGCAGCATCTTCCATCTGATCTTCCATGCTCTGCTCGAGTGCCTTGTAGATGCTTACTTTATAACCGATCTTATCACCAGTATTTAAGTTCTCTACATCTTCAATATTACAACGGCAGAATTTGCCGTCTTGCTGCCAAGCCCAAGAATACTGGTCGACCTTCATTCCCATAATCTCCACGCCCTTAAGAACTTCCTCCATTGAGCGTTCCTTCAAAGCTGCTTCCTTTGTGTCAACATCTTCCCAACCAACAATAATCTTACCACCATCAGCAATGGCCTTTGTGGCTGGGTAAATCTTCTTCACTGCTTCGATCATCATATCAGAGTTGAACTCACCTTTTGTTGGACAGAAAACAATATCAATGCCGCCTGCTCCACCATTGAAGCAGCCTTTCTTCTCCTTGTCATAACTGAACGAAGGTTCAATATCTGCCAACTTCAGCTTGTAGTTCTGAATATAATACTCTACAGCTTCGATTGAATATGTATCGCCAGTGAATTCTTCACTTGCCTGTTCTGTTGTTTCGGCATTTAATTCTGCATTTGATTCTGCTACTTCTGCAGATTTTTTGCCACCACATGATACCATGAACAAAGCACATGCAATTGTCATGATTGAAAGGAAACTCTTTTTCATAATTTTGTTGTTATTTAGGATTAATTATTTCTTGATGAACTGACTTAGTCGGATCATCATCGCTCTTCGGCATAGTGCTCAAGCAAGCTTGGCACTCTGCTCTCATCGCTTGATGAACTCAACGCGGCGGTTCTTAGCACGTCCTGCCTCAGTCTTGTTGTCGGCAACAGGTTCATGCGAGCCCTTACCTACAGCACGGAGATTCCATTCGTCAACACCAAGCTTTACGAGAGCTGTCACGATAGCCTCGGCACGCTTCTGCGAGAGGGGATCGTTCACCTTGTCGGTACCCTGATTGTCAGTGTGTCCCTGCACCTCGAAACGAACGCTCTTGTTCTTCAGCATATAGTTGGCAACTTTCTGAATCTCAGCCATCGACTCTGCCTTGAGGTCTGCCTTGCCGGTCTCGAAGAGGATATTGTTGGTAACAAACTTACCAGTCTCTTCCATTGCTTTTGTGATAGCATCTGCATCGGTAGCGTTACGGTCGTAGAGTTCCACAGCACCCTTTGCAATGCGCATATTGCTAATGCAAGAGTAAGGATATTCGCTGCCAGAACCTGTGTACTTGACGTATCGAGGCTGAAGCATGTTTGGTACGTTGCAAATGCGCGTGCCATTGACATAGAACTTGAATGCACGCTTGTTGAACGAGATGGCAAAGTGGTTCCAAGCATTTGGCTTGATATTGGTCTTGCTGTCACTTACATCATTTTCTACCGAACCATCTGTAGCTTTCTGGCAATGCCACATTACTCGGCTTGCTCCGTCACCAGGGCGATACCAGATTTCTACATATGCAGCATAATTGTTCCAAGAGTTGACATCTTCCTCACGAGTCATGAGGCCGATTTCGTGGGTCATATCACCCCATTCATCGTTCTTCTTGCTGATATAGACATCCCACTCGATGGTGAATTCTTCAGTAAGATAATTGTACTGATTCTTCTTCATCAAAGGGAGAATATCACCGCTTTCAGTCCATTGTGGCACGGTGCGACCAGCGATTTTTGCCATCTCGACAGCACCGCCGTCAAGATCCCACTTTGAAGGAAATTCGCCTATCTTCTCGTTTTCGAACTTATCTTCGAAGATCACCACGCTGCCAGGCACGAAGTCACTCTTCTGGTTAGTGGTAGTTACGTTTGGAGTATTATCTTCGGATTCAGCAGCTTCCTGAGCATCTTCATCTTCTGAAGAATTACTCTTGCCATTAACAATTCTGTCAGTAACATCGTTAACCTTCTGGTCAACCTTTTCCTTTACTTTGTCCTTTAGTTTTCCAAAAAATCCCTGAGCCTGTACCTCAGGAGCATAAGCAGCCATAAAGATAACAGCTAATGCCATAAAGAAATTGCGTCTCATAATTTAGTTTTTTGATTAGTATTAAAGTATATTATTTATCATGGTAGATATTCAACTACTTTGGACAAACTGAATTGCTCACATAGTTCGTCGCAAAGTTAAACAATTTTCATTAAATATCTAAAGATATATGCAAAAAGTTTATCAATATGTATAAAATATAGAGAATTATTGGCTTAAAGTTTCTCCATATTAAAAAAATTGCGTTACTTTGCACCGAATTTGAAAGCAACATCTACTTAAAATGAAAGTAATAAACAGCAGATTGGAACTTGGAGGAATCCTTGACATTGCCTCTAACCATGGCAAGACAGTCGGTCTCGTTCCAACAATGGGAGCCCTTCACGAAGGTCATGCTTCCCTCATTCGTCGCAGTGTAAGCGAAAACGACATAACTGTTGTCAGCATATTCCTCAACCCTACCCAGTTCAATGACCCTAAGGACCTTGAACGCTATCCACGCACTCTTGAGAGCGACTGCAAGATTCTTGAGGAATGTGGTGCTCAAATTGCATTTGCTCCATCTGTTAAGGAGATTTACCCTAACGCAGATACACGTCACTTCTCTTTCCCTCCAACCGACGAGGTGATGGAAGGTGCTCGTCGACCTGGTCATTTCAACGGTGTATGTCAGATTGTATCAGAACTCTTCATGCTCGTTCAGCCTAACCGTGCTTACTTCGGTGAGAAGGATTACCAGCAGATTGCTGTCATCAAGCAGATGGTTAATGCTTATAAGAATGAAACTATTCCAAGCATCATGATCAGTGGTCGTGAGGTGAACAGCGACTGGGCTCGCATCATCCGAATCGTTCCATGTCCTGTAATTCGTGAAGAAAGCGGTCTTGCAATGAGTAGCCGTAACGCCCTACTCGCTCCAGAAGAGAAGGCAATCGCTCCTATCATTTATCAAGTTATGCAATGCAGTAAGAAACTTGGTCTCTCTGTTGACAAGACTCGTCAGTGGGTAGTTGATGCTATCAATGCAGTCGAAGGTCTCGAGGTTGAATATTACAGCATCGTTGATGGTGACACACTTGCCGATGTCCATTCATGGGACGAAGCAGAAAGTATCGTTGGTTGCATCACAGTTTATTGTGGCAAGACTCCAATCCGCCTTATTGATCATACAAGATATAAATAAAGCCCCCCAGCCCCCAAAGGGGGCGTCCTCCGGTTTGTCGGAAAAAGGGCTGAATTAAAAATAGTAACAAAAACATGGTCATCTCCCTCACTATCCGGATGGCCGCCCCCTTGGGGGGTCGGGGGGCATATATGCAAATCGAAGTTCTAAAGTCCAAGCTTCACTGCTGCAAAGTAACTGAAGCCAATCTCAACTATATCGGTTCAATCACTATTGACGAAGACCTTATGGACGCTGCAAATCTCATTGCGGGCGAACGTGTCCATATTGTCAACAACAACAATGGTGAGCGGTTCGACACTTATATCATTAAGGGCGAACGTGGTTCGGGGTGTATCTGTCTCAATGGTGCAGCAGCCCGCAAGGTCCAGGTTGGTGATATCGTCATCATCATGTCGTATGCACTTATGGACTTTGAAGAAGCAAAGACGTTCAAGCCATCAGTTGTATTCCCAGACAGCAATACCAACAAACTTGTATAATACATACTGATATATTCGAAAAAACATCCTAATGATTCGACTGAATCATTAGGATGTTTTGCTTTGTCCGTTATAGCGGACATCGATGTCCGTGCATACGAACATGCCTGAACATTAGGATGTGTTGCCAGTACCATTATAGAGGGTACTCTAGTACTCACTTTATGGCACTCAAAATGAGTACTGGTTAATTCATTATTGCGAAGTAATCCACGATACCTATCAACCGGCGATTATCATCCACTACAAGCAATGAATGTATCTTATGCTTATGGAACATACGCTGGATTTCAGTGA
Organism: Prevotellaceae bacterium UBA1716; assembly: GCA_002317225.1. Taxonomy (GTDB): domain Bacteria; phylum Bacteroidota; class Bacteroidia; order Bacteroidales; family Bacteroidaceae; genus Minthosoma. The sequence goes on from DCIW01000064.1 coordinate 4,488, forward strand.
GTTTCGCTTCTGGTCCAATGGTCTTTGGATTCTTTGTCATCGCTTCCGCAACCGTGAGATTAAGGAAGTTTTGCTGTGCTCCTTCGACTGCTCGACGAATATCACCATCGGTAATAATGCCAAGGATATCGTATTTGCCCTCTTCCATCACAATTCCCAGACCAAGTTTTCCGTTTGAAATGAAAAGGAGAGCATCAGAAAGCTTCATATCAGGAGAGATGATTGGGAAATTATCCTTATACATCACGTCTTTGACACGAATGAGCAACTTACGGCCAAGCGAACCACCCGGATGGAACATTGCAAAGTCATTTGCCTTGAATTTTCTCATCTCCATAAGCACACAAGCAAGTGTATCGCCCATTGCCATCGCAGCGGTAGTCGATGATGTAGGGGCGAGGTTAAGTGGACAAGCTTCTCGTTCCACTTTTACTTGAATATGGTAATTGCAATGTTTTCCCAAAAGAGATTCGGAATTGCCCGTCATTGCAATAATCGGTATGTTTCTTCCCTCGAGTGCTGCTACGATACGCAAGAGTTCATCAGTATTGCCCGAATTGCTGATAAGCAGCATTATATCACCCGAACAAATCATGCCCAAATCGCCATGCAAAGCATCAAGTGCATTGATATACACGGCAGGAGTACCTGTAGATGCAAGAGTAGCGGCAATTTTAGCTGCAACATGACCAGATTTGCCCACACCGGTAACAACGATATGCCCTTTGCAAGAAAGAATAAGATTGCAAACCTTGTCAAAGGACTCGTTGAGTTGCGGGATGAGTTCAAGGACTGCTTGTGCCTCTTCGCGTAAGTATTTCGATGCGGATTCTATTGTATTCATAAGAGAGAAACTATCACTTCCTCAAGTTTGTCAAGACAGAGCATGTTTGGGCCATCACTAAGAGCATGGTCCGGATCGGGATGTACTTCGAAGAAATATCCATTCGCACCAAATGCTTTTGCTGCAAGTGCCATTGCAGGAACAAACTCTCGATTGCCTCCCGTCTTACCTCCCGCTGCACCAGGTCGCTGAACGGAGTGAGTGCAGTCCATAATGACCGTGTCGGTAAACCGCTTCATATCAGCGATATTACGGAAGTCAACAGCAAGATTATTGTAACCATAGATATTACCTCGTTCGGTTAGCCAAACATTTTGGTTTCCACTTTCACGAACCTTCTGCACTGGATATTCCATGTCAAGTCCGGAAAGGAACTGTGCCTTCTTGATATTCACAATCTTACCCGTACTTGCTGCGGCAACAAGGAGATCAGTTTGACGACACAGGAAAGCAGGAATCTGAAGCACATCGGCCACTTCTGCAGCAGGAGCAGCCTGATAACTTTCGTGGATATCAGTCAGCATCTTCAACCCATACTTCTGCTTGATGTCACCAAGCATCTGCACTCCTTTCTCGAGTCCAGGACCACGGAAGGAATGTATAGATGTTCTGTTAGCCTTGTCGAACGAAGCCTTGAATATAATGTCTATTCCATATTTGCCATTGAGACGTACCAATTCCTCTGCCACTTGTTCGAGGCATACCATATTCTCAATGACACATGGACCGGCAATGAATGTACTCATGTCAATCAAAAGGGATATTTGTCTGTTGGTTCTGGTGCTGCAGGAGCAGTTGGCTGAACCGGTTGAGATGCCTGTGCTGACTGGACAGGAGCCTGTGCTGGAGCGTGGGCTTCAGAGATAGACTTTGGAGTGAGCAACTCCATATTCTCTGCCATAATTTCTATTACTTGCCTGCGTTGTCCTGTTCGTTTGTCATCGTATGTGCGTGACTGAATCTTACCTTCAACGTAGAGCTTGTCACCCTTATGAACGTACTTTTCAACTGTTTCCGCCTGCTTACGCCAGAAGATTACAGTGTGCCACTCAGTACGATCAGGGACTGTTGTTCCGTTCTGAAGGGTATAACCCTTTTCTGTTGTTGCAAGACTAATCTGCGCAACACATGTGCCACCATCAAGATACCTTACTACAGGTTCCTGGCCCACATTGCCAATAAGCATCACTTTGTTCATAGTTTCACGGTTTTATTTATAAGGTAATTATCAAGGATTGTCATTGCTGCCATTGCTTCCACAACTGGTACTGCACGAGGAAGTACGCAAGGATCATGTCGACCTTTCACTTGGAGCATTGTGTCGTTACCATCCTTGTCAACTGTCGGTTGTTCACGGAGTTGTGTGGCTACAGGTTTGAAGAGAACTCGGAAATAGATGTCTTGACCATTTGATATACCACCTTGGATACCTCCCGAATGATTTGTTCTTGTATCAATCTCTCCATTATTATTGTAGAAGATGTCGTTCTGTTCCGAGCCTCTCTGCCCTACTCCATCAAAGCCTTCTCCGTATTCGAAGCCTTTTACAGCATTGATTCCAAGCATTGCTGCACCAAGTTGGGCATGAAGTTTGTCGAATGCAGGTTCGCCAAGTCCTATTGGACAACCTTTTATAACGCAAGTAATAACACCACCAATAGTATCACCATCAGCCTTGACTTCAAGGATAAGTTTTTCCATTTCTGCCGCCTTCTCGGCATCTGGACAACGGACATTGTTCGACTCTACGAGATCCAAGTCATATTTCTTATAGTCTCTGTCGAGTGCAATATTGCCTACCTGACTTGTATAAGCCACAATATCAATACCGAGTTGACGAAGTGCCAACTTTGCAAAAGCACCACCAACACAACGTGAAATGGTTTCGCGAGCAGAACTTCTACCACCACCACGATGGTCGCGAAGTACATACTTCATCGAATATGTATAGTCTGCATGAGAAGGACGATAAACATTACGTACATTTTCGTAATCTTTCGAATGCTGGTTCGTATTGCGTACAAGAAAACCAATTGGACAACCAGTAGACTTCCCTTCGAATACTCCTGAAAGGATTTCAACAACATCTCCTTCTTTACGACCTGTTGTAATTGCTGACTGACCTGGTTTGCGGCGATCAAGCTCGTGCTGAATGAAGTCGAGGTCGATATCAATACCTGCAGGCATTCCATCTACCACTCCTCCTACTCCTGCTCCATGGCTTTCACCAAATGTAGTCAGCGTAAATATATTTCCAAATGTATTTCTCAATGTTCCATCTTTTACAGCAAGCGTCTTAAAATAATGAATTCATTATCCCCAACCACTTACCAATTAATATTAATCACCACAGCATCCGCTTGCGCAGCCGCCATCACCGCAGCCGCCTCCACAGCTTCCACAACCGCCACCACAGCCTCCGCAGCCGTTGCCTGAGAGAGCTTCTGCCATTTGTGCGATTTCTTCATTAGTAGCAAGGCGGTTTGTAACAACCGTACCCACGAAATGAAGATCTTGTCCTGCACGTGGGTGGTTCAAGTCGATTGTTACTGCATCAGACTTAATCTCAATGATTGTTGCATTAAAACGCGAACCATCTTCTCCTTGCATTGGAACAACATTTCCTTCAAAAATGTGTTCTGTATCAAGCTTGCCATTTATTTCAAAGATATTGCGAGGAACATCAAACATGAGTTCATCCTGAAATTCTCCATAAGCATCGGCACAAGGAATAACAAAATCAACAGAGCCACCTGCTTCTACATCTTTCACATTCTCCTCGAATGCAGGAATTACCATACCAAATCCTGAAAGGAACTGGAAAGGATGTTCTGTTTCACACTGTTCAACGAGTTCTTCAACTTCGTCTCCTTCTTCCTTTACATACATCTTGTATGCAACCGAAATATACTTGTTTTCTGCCATAAAATTATATAGTAAATTGAATTCTTTTGCAAACTTACGCAAAATATTTCAAAATATCTATATTGACCGCCATATTTATTTGTTCATTAACCATAAAAGTGCTATCTTCGCAGAGTTTTAATCAATTTATTCATCTCTAAATGAAAAAATACACCTTATTATATATAGGAGCAGCCCTTGCCATTTGCAGTTGTGGCCAACATAATAATCCAGACAAAGCTAACGCCTCAAATACAAAAGATCAAGGCGATACAGCAATTGAAGAGTCAAATTCACGGAGTTCTAAAGCTAACATTGTCACCAAGCAAATCCCTATTGGCGCTGAGTTCACTCACCTTATTGCAATAAGCGGTGCTAATATTGTTTATACACAAGGCGACTACAAAATGGATGTTACGGGTGATTCATCTCTGATTGCGTTTCTTGAAACCGATATAGAATCAAAGATTCTCACAGTAAGTTTGAGTTCTGAGAAAAATCAAGACATCAATATCTACGAAGGCAAGCAGAACGTTACGATTAATCTCTCTGCTCCAGATCTTCAATGTGTGTCAGTCTGCAGCAGTGGAGATTTCACATCGAAAGGAATGTGGAAAACCAACAAACTGGAATTCGGTATGATAGGCAATGGAAACCTTCATTGCGATAGCATTGAATGTGAGAAATTGGACTACCAAGCAACAGGTAAAGGAGATGCCTACTTCACTCATATAAAATCAAGTAAGTCTCGCTTTACAAATACTTCGACAAGCAACGTAGATGCGAACATCGAAACCAATCTGATCATAGCCGACAACCAAGGAACCAGCACTTTCAAATTCAAAGGCAAAGCAGAAACCAAAGAGATATATCAATCAAAAGAAGGAAAGATACTGTTTTAGTATCTTTCCTTCTTATATATAGTGACTTAATCAAAGTATTTAATACGACTAAGTCATTACTGTAATTTATTCTTCAGAACTCTTTTCGTTGTAAATATCATCATATTTGTCCTCACTACTTGAAGAACGATGATGATGATGGTGGTGATGATGATGATGTCCAGATCTGCTCCTGCTGCTATGGCTATGACTATGATGACCATCTGATTTAAGTCTGAAGTGTTCATTCCAGAATGATATCAAGTATAGATATATCAAGAACCATGTGGTGAACTCCATAATGTAATACAACAAAATCCAAAAATTATAAGTTGTATAAGTATAGATATGCATACCTAACACTACGAATTTCGGAACGATGGCAAGTAATGCTCCTAATACAGAATTCTTCAAACCTATATTACTAACCTTTCCTACTCTGTAGAGATAGAAATACACAAAGAATACCATCATAGGCATCCATGCGAAGTTGTCGGTAATAAAACGAGAATAGTAAAGGTTATCGACAGAACTGTTCGAAACATCCATAAAGAATGTTTCAAAAGCAACATAGCATTCCTTAAGAGTAATGATAATGAATACCAAAATTGGAAAGGAATCTTTATCGAATTTGATTGCAAGTTTCATATATCAAATTAGTCTAATTATCAATTGTATATCTTCTTTCCAACTCATCAAAGAGAGTAAAATACTTATTCGTCTTCTTAGTATGCTTATTGATCTGCTTATATTCCTGAAGGTAGCAGCGCCAGAGATAGCACAAATACACCAAAATGCTAATCCAAATAATAAGTTCAACTACAGAATAGAAAATCAACCAACCATCATTCTTAAGATAATAGATTGCGAAAAATACTGTAGAGAAAAATTTGAACATTGCAGTCACAAGAGTGAAATTGGTAGTAACGTGCATACTTCTTCTACTTACCAAATCGGCACTATACAAGTAAATATGCAAGAACCATACGGCAATCATAAACCACATGGAAGTGTCGATAAAGTGACGTACAAGCAAAAGGGTTGACTCCATCGTCTCCATAGAGTCACCTGCCACCATCATTGCTATACAATACCCCACCTTAACAACCAATGAGATAAAAATTCCTATAAGCAAATATTTTTGAAAAGGAAAGTTAATTACTATTTGCATCTCTAAATATTTAAGTTAATATTAATTGACGTTGCAAAGGTACGAATTTTTCCATTAATATTCAAATAATCTACAGTAATATATACAAAAAAAATGCCAAGGAGCGTTGCTCCCTGGCATATTGTTGAAATTGCAATAAGCAATCTATTACCAAGCTGATGAGAATGAGATACCACCACCGAAGCTCTTTGACTCAGCGATACGTACAACCGATCCCTGTTCTGGAACTACTTTAGAAGCAATACCCTTCTGGATTGTACAACTTGTTGTGATAACATCCTTTGCCTCGAAACGTACTACGTTTACAATTGGCATTTCAATTGACTTTTTCATATCTATTTCGTATTTTTTCTATTTCGTTAAACATTACTTGTTGAAGTGCTTCTTTCCGTTCATGATAACGAAGCCCTTAGCGTCAGCAGCAACGCGAACACCCTGAAGGTTGTAAGCAGCAGTTGAAGAAGCTGTAGAAACAGACTTGATAACAGTAGTTTCGCCGTCTTCGCTTACGATTGAGTAAACCTTAACTTCTGGCTGCTCATCAGTCTTTGGAGTAAGGTCAACGTTCTTAAGAACACAACGATATGCTGGAACGAAAACGTCAACACCTTGGAAATCCTCAGCTGCCCAGAACTTGTTGTCCTGAATGTAGTACTCAGAGAAGTCACCAGTGAGAGAGTAGTCAGTCAAAGTACCTGTGAGGCTATAAGCGAGATCTTCATAAACAGCATCCTCGCTACCGTTGATAGTACTTGGCTGAGCAACGATCTCAACCTTATTCTCTGCACCTTCAGTATAGTCGAAGTCGTGGAGGTGAACAACCATAGGAGTCATAGCTGCAACGTGGTGTAAGCCCTTAACAATGTCGAATTGAGTCTTATCAATACGCTTGAATGTAAGCAAATCATCTTCTACCTTAGTAAGGATCTCGAAGTGCTCACCTTCACGCTGCTTTTCATACTTGAAACAGAATGGAACACATACAGTGTTGTATTCGTTCTTTACGATACGAGTATAAGATGCCTTAACAGCGTCAAACTTCTGAGTAGCGAGGAATGGATAGCCATCAGTAAGAACGAACTCATCGCAACCATATTCCTTATCTGAATTCCAAACGTAAACAACGTTAGTTGCATTAGCTGGCTTGTTCCAAGCCTTAGCGATGATGATAGCGTTAGTGTTCTGGCCTTTCATTTCGAAAGTTGTGCTCTTAAGGTTTGCTGTAACAGCTTCAACATTGATCTGACCAACACCTGTAGCTTCTACAGAAGTAAGGTATTCCTGAATTTGAGCAGGTGTAGCACTAGCTTCAAAGACCTTTTCTGCTACCTGAGCATTAGCTTCCCCAGCACCTAATGCAAGCGCAAGGGCGAGAATTGAGTAAATCTTTTTCATTTTGTTTTTTAATGTTTATAATTAAAATTAATAATATATAAAATATCACATTTACGAATTCGATGCAAAGATACGACTTTTCTATTTACCGGCAAAGGTTTTTTAAAGAAATAAATAAAAAAAAATAAAAAAAAGTCATATTTCTTACCTAAATGTACTAATTAAGAACCTTTGTAAATCATTTTTACACATTTTTCTCAAAAATAGGGCCTCAAGAATCTTATCCTGAGGACCTATTTCTTGTATTATAATGTGCATTACAAAACAATTTCGTTTCCTATATATATAAAAAGGTGTACATCTTAGAATCGGAAACCGAGAGTTCCCATGATGTGACTACGGTTGTTTTTGATTGGAGTAGACTTAAGGTCTATGTCATCAAATGCGTAGAAATCGCCCTTCTGAGTCTGATACTGGTAAGAAAGATCCGCATAACCGCCCTTCCATCGATAGCCGATACCGCAAGTCACTCTGTGAGTAGCACCCCAGTTTGTAAAGTCTGTATCAGTGAATGGTTCATAATATAAAATTGTCTTGTATCCATCCTTCTTGTAAGCACTTGAAAGATAGTTGTAGCCAAGACGGATGCTGAATGGTTCAACAGGCTTATACTCCACACCAAGCTTCAAAGTGTGCTGACCTTTGAGAGTCTTCTTCACATGCTCATTTACACCACGGAAATAGTCTTTATCGCTATGGTTTATAGCTGTGTAACGTGACGAACCGTAGTCAGAGTATTCATATTCAGCACCAATAGCAAGGAAATTGCCAATTGTGTGACCTAACGAAGCATTGAGTTTCCAAGGTGTACGGAATTTATAGTCATAATCTCCAGATTCACCACTGCTACAAGAAAAATACGCCGCATCGAGTTGACTACCCATTTCAAGATAAGAGCCATTAGCATCAGTAAGACTATACCAAATCGGAGTGTTCACAGAAAGACCAAATCGGAATGGAGACTCCTCTATTGGACGACATATAAAACCTAATTTCACATCAACACCAGTACCAGAAGTGCGGTACCAGTTCTCGAAACTATAAAAATACTTGTCAACACCGAGTTCCTCATAGAAAGACTCACGACTGTAATCCATATCATAGATACCAATAGAGAGTCCATAATAGAAGCGATCAGATGAGTTAAAAGAAACATTGATGTCCGCCTCAATATTGCTTCCATAAGTTGCTCGACGATAATTTGCATCCTGAGCTGATATACCAAAATATCCCTTTTCGTCTTCTCCTACAATTCCATCATGAGTACCTACACCTTGAGTCTTTGGAGCAGCTATATCAGCAAGGAGTCCCCAAGGATCAGCACTATAGTTCCAATTATAATTCGCTAGATCTGCAATCTGGTATGTTTGAGAGAACGTATTGTCCAAATGCTGAACATGAACAAAGTTATTGCCTAAGAAATTGCGATTCTTCTTATAATTAACACCGAAGTTAATATATTGAATGCCATTTCCGCTATTATCAATCTGGAAAGCAAAGACTACACCTGCCTGATCAAAAGACATACGACTTCTTTCATATCCACGCTGACCCTCTTCACCTGTCACCACACCAGCAAGAGTAACGCTCGCATCTGACTTGCGGAAAAGACCTGTACCAGCAGGATTAGAACCCATTGTGCTAATATCTGCACCAAGAGCATTAAGTGCGCCACCCATACCCACATAACGAGCTGTACCAATAAGATCTGACTGAACAAGATTGCCAGCATCGTATGCATTTTGAGCAGAAGCAGAAAGTGCTGCAAGAGAAACTAAAGATGAGATTAATATCTTTTTCATAAATATTATTACTTTTTTAATCAAGTGGGAAATGCAGAATGAAACATTTCCCATTTGATAATTAATCATTCCATTTACACTAACACAGGAAGACATGAGGCATTATCGACGTCCACCGCCGCCACCGCCACCGCGGGAGCCGCCTCCTCCGCCGCCGCCACCGCCGCGTGATCCACCGCCGCCACCGCCGGAATAGCTACCGCCACCACCGGAGTAACTGCTACCGCTTGAATAGCTGCTATAAGTGCTACCAGAGCTTGAGCTTCCACTTGAATAAGAACTGCCAGAGTAAGAGCTTCGTGAATTTGACGAACTGTTATAAGTGCGAGTGCCACCGCTGTATGCGCTTGTACGACTGACACTATTTGCTGCACCACTGCGAGAACCGCCAGTATAAGAACTTGTTCGTGATGAAGCATTATTGCCGTAACTTGTTGAACGAGAACCGCTATATGAAGAGCGAGATGCATAGTTACTGCTTCTGCCTGCAGTTGCTCCAGCGTATGAAGAGCGCGAACCATTAAGAGAACCGAAACGTGAAGTGCGAGAAGAACCGTCACTTGCAAAAGAAGATGTGCGAGATCCGCCACGACCAGAACCTAATGATGAAGAGCGAGTGCTGCGACCTGCAAGAGCACTTGTACGAATATTGCGAGAGCCAGGACCACTTGTCTCATATCCACGACCTTGTGAACGAGAACCTGCGTAGTGACCAGTAATACCACCATGACCTGCAGCGCCGCCACCAGGATAGTATCCCCAAGAAGGACCCCATCCCCAGTATTCCCAGCAGTAAGGATGGTTCCATCCCCACATAGGACCATACCAGCAAGACCATGGGCCCCAGGCCCAACCATAGCTCCAGCCATAGCCCCAGTAGAATGGGTCTGTGTACCAATAATCATAATAATCATAGATACCATATCCGTACATGAGATCCCAATAGAAAGGATTTCGGTATGCTATATAATGAGGAGAATGGAAACGAAGCAAACGACGGCTATAATAATAGTCATCTTCAGCATCATCCATCTGGCGAGAATAACCAACCTTAACAGAATCCACTGTAGCATAGATAGAATCATTGCCACCTTCTGACTGCCAATCATCTCCATCAGAAGAAGTGCCGTCATAAGTATAGTTATAAGTGTAACGACGATTGTAGTCGTCATCCTTACGACTGTTTGTGTTATACACTACAGGCTGAGAAGAAGTTTCAGTAGCACTGTTAGCTGTTGTCGCATTCTTTGCTGCTGCAGAATTAACAACTCTCGAATTTACCGCTTTCGTAGTCTTCTTCTTTGGAGTGAAGTAGACATCGTCTTGTGCCATGCTGAGCAATGGAACAAAAGCAAGAGCCATCAACAAAAGTTTCTTCATAATAAATATAGTTTTATTCGTTGTTCGATTTGAATTTACCCACCAAATGAGCGGGTAAATCTTTATTTGCTGCAAAGTTAATTGAATTATTCCAAACTTTTAGGGATTTTTCCCTTTTATTAATAGGGATTAACCTATTTTATAAAAAAAGAGTCTAATATGCGTGCGTACATTATATAATTTAAGCAAAAAACACATTCTGATGTCTTATTTTTTTCTTTCACGATACAGTTGATAGGAATTTACCACATTGTGCCAAACAGAATAGAAACCGCCCGCCATTGCAGTAACAGGATTCATAAATGTATAGCCCATCCAAATTGCGAATATCGTGTTTTTCTGACCAAGACTTTGCGTTCCTGCCACCGTTTCTCCGTTATTTTTACCAATAACATGACCAAGATAAAATTGCAACAAGCAACTCGCTAATGAAGCGACAGCAATTCCGACCAGTTCCAAAACGCTCTCATCACTATGCACTATCGCCTTCACCGTGATAGCGATTGCAAGAGCAAGAGCAACAGCCCAAAGGTTGAAAGCCAAATCCTTTTGTTTCAATATCTTCTGATGCAAATTTGGCAACAAGAAACGCACGAACCACGCAAGAAGAAGAGGCATTATGAGCA
>DCIW01000157.1 GCA_002317225.1 Prevotellaceae bacterium UBA1716
TCCCAGTTACCAGCCATCTTGTTACCAGTATCCTTGAGGTCACCCATACGGAGTCCGTACCATTCGCCTTCCATATCGTCCTCGTTGTCGAGCATAAGCTCAGCACGGTTACGGTTGAGACCCTTGAGCGAAGCCTTGAGGTTCTTGATACGCTTAGCGTCCATACCATCGAGGTAGTCGTCCATACGAGCACGGAACTCAACGAGCATATCAAATTCGTTTGACTTCATATTGAACTCAGCCTTCTTACGGAGTTCGATGACACCACGTTCTGGAGCAACAGACTTAGATGGGTCAAATGTTGACTGAACTTCTGGGTGCTTAGTACCGTCAGCCTTGTAACCAACTGGGATGTACTTGAGTGAATCAGGGTTAGAGATGCCGAGCTTTTCAGCAGTTGATACCCAAACTGTATCACGCTTGATGATTCCCTGTCTTACAGCCTGTGCTTCGGTCATACCAGCTTCGAGCTGATCATCGGTGAGGACACCTTCCTTGATAACCTTGTCAACGCAACGACCGTTCTTGACAAAGTCGATGAGAGAGTCGATTGTTCCGACATATTCGCCGAATGTCATCTTGTACTGCTCTTCTGCATCACGAATCTGAGTGAGGCGAGCAATTACGAGTTTTTCACGAGCGGACTTTTCTTCATCGAAAGCGATGTCGCTGTAGACGCTGATGTAACAAGCATAACAGAGTCCTAATGCACAAACAGCAAGGATGCCGTTAATAATTTTTTTGTTCATGATATTATGTTTTTTATATTTTTTTACTACATTTGCGTTACAAAAATAGTGATAATTATCGAAACAAAATAACAAATCGCACTTTTTCTTCAAAAAAATATGATAAAAGACTACTTTAAGGAACTATTTTTACAAAATTTTGGGCATTCACCTACCAATCAGCAGTTGGAAGTAGTCGATTTGCTGACTGAGTTTCTTATGGAACCATTGCAAGATGGAGTGTTCATTTTGCGTGGTTTTGCGGGAACGGGAAAAACAAGTTTGGTAAGTGCTTTGGTCAAGACTATGAAGCAGCTCGAACGCGAATGTGTGCTCATTGCACCTACGGGAAGGGCGGCAAAAGTTCTTTCAAGTTACTCAGATCATCCTGCATATACAATTCATAAAAGAATATATCGCCAGAAGTCGATTGACAAGGATTCGCTCTTCGAAATCAACTTTAACATGAAGGCAAATCTTCTCTTCATTTGCGACGAGGCTTCGATGATTGCTAATGATGAATACCTGAGTGGTGGTCTATATGGAACAGGAAGATTGCTCGACGACCTTATTCATTTTGTATATAATGGTAAAGGTTGTCGGCTCATCCTTCTTGGTGATACTGCTCAGTTGCCTCCGGTTGGCGAATATGAGAGTCCTGCACTTCAAGACGATATGTTGAAAGGATATGGACTTGAAGTGGTGAGTTATACTATGACTCAAGTGGTGCGACAAGCAGAATCATCGGGCATACTTTGGAACGCAACCCATCTCCGCGAATTGATGGACACAGAAAGTATTTTTGATCTTCCAAGACTTCGTTTCAAAGGTTTTCCTGACATCAAAATAATGCCAGGGAACGAACTCATAGAAGCACTCGAGCAATGCTATCATAATGATGGTGAAGACGATACGATTGTTATTACTCGAAGCAACAAACGGGCTGTTACATATAATAATGGTATCAGGAATCAAGTGCTTTGGAGAGAAGAACTGCTTTCGGGCGGCGACCGTGTAATGATTGCAAAAAACAATTACTATTGGTGCGAACTATATAACAAAGAGAATCAAGCAAATAGGAACGGGAACGGCGGTTCGAACCAATCATTTGGTTTAGACTTTATTGCCAACGGAAATATGGCTGTTATCAATCGAGTTAGAAATGAAAGGGAAATCTATGGATTCCATTTTGCTGATGTCCAACTCTATTTCCCTGACTACGATGATTTCGAAATGGAATGCACCGTGATTCTTGATACACTCCAAGCTGAAGCCCCTGCTCTAACTTCCGAACAGCAATCTATATTATATAATAAGGTGTACGAGGATTATGAGGAGATAAATACGGCAAAGGAAGGCGAGCGCCCCGTTTGGAAAAAAGCTTCGAAGCCCGAGCGTTTGAAGGCAATGAAGAACGATCCATTCTTCAATGCCCTCCAACTAAAATATGCCTATGCAATTACCTGCCATAAAGCACAGGGTGGTCAATGGAAGAACGTATTCATCGACCAAGGTTTCATGACTGAAGACATGCTCGGCCCTGACTATTTCCGTTGGCTCTACACCGCCATCACCCGTGCCACTGGTTGTGTGTATATGGTCAATTGGAAGAAAGAGCAAGAGATGGAATAAAAGTATGGATCAATAGCAAGAAAGAACCATAATCATTTGGTGTTGAAGAATAAATATCGTACTTTTGCACATAAATTCTTAAGTTTATCAAGTCATGCCAACAATATTCATTTTATTTGGTTACATATTCAAATTCTATTCTGATGACCATGAACCTATCCATGTACATGTTGTGAAGGATGGAAAGGAAGCAAAGTATAATGTTGAGCCAGAAGTTTCACAGGTTTACAATCACGGTTTCAAGAAGAACGAGATATCTATAATTGAAGGTGTGATTGAAGAGAATAGAGAGGTGATTATAGATCGTTGGAAGAGCTACTTTTCCGGATCAAGATAAAGAAAGGAGGAATAAATGTCTTACAAAATAAACAAGGTATGGGTAGATGGTGAATCTGTTTATGCATCTACCGAAGAAGGATTGCAGGCAAGCTATCCTTTCGCCATGTGGCCTCGTCTTGCCAATGCAACCGATGAACAGCGTCAAGACTTCTATCTGTCATATTCAGGCATACATTGGCCACAGATTGACGAAGATCTCAGTTTCGAAGGCATGTTCTCTAATGCGGGTTTATGTGAACGTTCAGAAGCTGAAGATTCCGTCTACTACCCTGTCAACTATATTGAACAAGCAGAAGGCGACAAAAAATGTTATGTAGCTGAAGATTAATCCCCCGAAAAGATATGAGAGGCAGAAATGCTTTTAACGATATTGCATAACGAGTGCAAAAAAGAGCTCCCACACCTTGGAAGATGAGGGAGCTCTTGACATATAATAATTATGTATTAAAGTTCGGCGAGTTCGATAATCTTGTTGACTGCATCCTGGAGACCTGCGGGGTTCTTACCACCTGCAGTGGCGAAGTGAGCCTGACCACCACCACCACCTTGGATGAGCTTACCTGCTTCACGAACGAGTTTGCCTGCATTCTTTCCAGCAGCAACGAGGTCGTCGGAGAATGATACTGTGAGGTTTGGTTTGCCTGCAGCATCACAACCGAGAACTACTACGAGTTTCTCAGTGAACTGAGCACGGAGTTGGAATGCCATATCCTTAGCATTTTGTGCATCGATAGGAAGTACACCAGAGATGACCTTAACACCGTTGATGTCCTGTGCCTTTGCAATGAGTTCCTTCTTAAACTCACCAGCAGCCTTAGACTTGAATTCATCAACCTGAGCCTGAAGTTCCTTGTTGTCAGCAATTGCCTTCTGGATTGTAGAAACAAGATCAGGAGCGTTGTTGAGAAGAGCACGGAGTTCAGAAACGAGGTCCTGAGTCTTATCAAGCATTTCCTCAACAGCCTTACCAGTTACAGCCTCGATACGACGAACACCAGCAGCAATAGAACTTTCAGAGATGATGCGAACCATCTGGATATTACCTGTAGCACTTGCATGACATCCACCACAGAACTCAACCGATGAACCGAACTTAACTACACGAACCTTATCACCATATTTCTCACCGAAGAGGGCGATGGCACCAAGCTTCTTTGCTTCTTCGATTGGATAGTCGCGGAACTCCTCAAGTGGGATGTTCTGACGAATCTTATCATTAACAAGGTGTTCAACCTCACGAATCTGTTCTGGAGTAACCTTCTCGAAGTGAGAGAAGTCGAAACGAAGACCATCAGCAGTAACGAGCGAACCCTTCTGTTCAACATGAGTTCCGAGAACCTCACGGAGTGCTTCATCAAGGAGGTGAGTACAAGTGTGGTTAGCCTCGATAGCACGACGACGCTCTACATCTACACAAGCCATGAATTCGGCAGAAGCATCTTCAGGGAGTTTGTCAACGATATGAACTGCAACACCATTCTCCTTCTTTGTATCAAGAACAGTGATAGTCTCATTTTCAGAAACGAGAACACCAGTATCACCAACTTCACCACCCATTTCGCCATAGAAAGGAGTCTTGTCGAGAATCATCTCGTATGCCTTGCCCTTCTTCTGCTTAACCTCACGGTACTTCACGATGTGTGCAGGATATTCAGTATAGTCGTAACCAACGAATTCGCTTTCAGACTCGTTGACAATAACCCAGTCACCAAGTTGAACTTCGTTAGCACCACGAGCACGTTCCTTCTGCTTCTGCATTTCCACATTGAAACCAGCCTCATCAACTGTCATACCTTGTTCGCGGCAGATAAGTTCGGTAAGGTCGAGTGGGAAACCGAATGTATCGAAGAGTGTGAATGCCTTATCACCAGCAATCTCAGTCTTGCCTTCCTTCTTAGTCTCGTCGATAACGCCCTGAAGGAGTTTGATACCATTCTCAAGAGTACGGAGGAATGAGCTTTCCTCTTCCTGCATCACCTTCATCACGAGTTTCTGTTGAGCACCGATTTCAGGGAAAGCATCACCCATTTCAGCTACGAGAGTTGGAACGAGCTTATAGATGAATGCTTCCTTCTGACCAAGGAATGTGTAGCCATAACGAACGGCACGACGAAGGATACGACGAATCACATAACCAGCCTTTGCATTAGATGGCAACTGACCATCTGCAATAGCAAATGCGATAGCACGGAGGTGGTCAACGATAACACGGAGAGCAACATCAGTCTCTTCCTTCTCACCATACTTAACACCTGCCATGTCAGCCATCACCTTGATAAGTGGCTGGAAGACATCAGTATCATAGTTTGAAGTCTTGCCCTGAAGTGTACGAACGAGACGTTCAAATCCCATACCAGTATCGATAACCTTTGCAGGAAGACCTTCGAGACTTCCATCAGCCTTACGGTTGAACTGCATGAACACGAGGTTCCAGATTTCGATAACCTGTGGGTGATCCTTATTTACAAGTTCACGACCAGGAATCTGTGCTTTCTCTTCAGCCGAACGAGAGTCGACATGAAGTTCAGAACAAGGACCGCAAGGGCCTGTATCGCCCATCTCCCAGAAGTTGTCGTGCTTGTTACCATTGATGATATGATCCTTTGGAAGGAATTGCTCCCAAATTGAAGCTGCCTCATCATCACGAGCAAGACCTTCTTCAGGAGAACCCTCGAAAACGGTAGCGTAGAGGTCTGCTGGGTTGATCTTGAGAACATCAACGATATATTCCCAAGCCCAAGAGATGGCTTCCTTCTTGAAATAATCACCAAACGACCAGTTGCCGAGCATCTCGAACATAGTGTGGTGATATGTATCGTGTCCTACCTCCTCAAGGTCGTTGTGCTTACCTGAAACACGAAGACACTTCTGTGAATCTGCCTGACGACGGCACTTAGGAGTTGCATTACCAAGGATGATATCCTTAAACTGATTCATACCTGCATTAGTGAACATCAACGTTGGGTCGTCTTTTACGACCATTGGAGCTGATGGCACAATGAGGTGCTCTTTGCTTTCAAAGAATGATTTGAAAGACTCGCGGATTTCTTTAGCTGTCATAATGATATTTACCATTTACAATTTACCATTTACCATTTTGGGCTGCGCATGGTGAGGGGCACGCCACATCAATTTGGGCTGCACGAGTTGAGGTGCTGCTTGAGAGGAAAATGGACAAAAGCAGATGGAATTCTTTTATTTTAGTTCATTTTGATGCAAAGATAAGGGTATTTTTCTAAAAAATATATAAAAGTATTGGGTAAAATGAAGAAAATGTATTAGATTTGCACTTGAAAAATGAATTTATTGAATTATTACAAACTTTAAAATACAATTAATTATGGCAATTCTTATTATTCTTGGAGTTGTAGCCCTCATCGCATTTTGGCTCATCTCTATGTACAACAATCTCGTAAATCTCCGTAACAACCGCGAGAACGCATTCGCCAACATCGATGTTCAGCTCAAGCTTCGTTACGACCTCATCCCTAACCTCGTAAACACAGTTAAGGGTTATGCTACACATGAGAAGGAAACTCTCGAAAGAGTTATCGCTCTCCGCAACCAGGCTATGGGTGCTACTAACATCAATGATAAGATCGCTGCTGAAAACCAGCTCTCAAGTGCTCTCGCTGGTCTTAAGGTGACAGTTGAGGCATATCCAGAACTCAAGGCAAACACTAACTTCCTCCAGCTCCAGACCGAGCTCGCTGATGTAGAGAACAAGATCGCTGCTGTTCGCCGCTTCTTCAACTCTGCCACTAAGGAGTACAACACTGCTGTTCAGGTATTCCCTGCAAACCTTATCGCAGGTGCATTCGGATTCCACAAGGAGCCAATGTTCGAAATCCCAGCTGAGGAGCGTGCTACAGTTGAGAAGGCTCCTGAAGTGAAGTTCTAATGAATGAATAATTCAAAATTCAAAGTTCGAAATTATCTCCGGGCGGTCTCTGTTTCCGTTTGGAACAATTTTGAATTCTGAATTTTGAATTTTTAGTTTATATGAAATACGTAGGAATACAGACTCAAATTCGTGAGAACAACACCAAGAGCGTCATGCTCCTGCTCTCATTCCCTTGCATCATACTCGTTTTGGTGTGGATAATGATAGCGGTATGCAACGCCCTTGGTGTTGCTTTCGTTTCTGAGGCACAATATTACGGTCAAATCACTGGTGTGGACATCGACCATGTCAACCAGTCTTTCCTCGTCACCATCCCATTTGTCATCATCGCCGTTGGCATCTGGTTCACCATCGCATACTTCTTCAACACGAAGATGATCCAGAGTGCTACAGGTGCCCGTTCGGTCACTCGCATGGAGAATCCACGTATCTATAATATCGTGGAAAACCTCTGCATGACCTGTGGTATGGACATGCCTCAAATCAATGTGGTGGACGACCCTCAGCTCAACGCTTATGCAAGTGGAATCAATAAGAACACATATACCGTTACGGTTACCACAGGTATTTGCGAACGTCTTAATGATGAAGAACTTGCGGGTGTCATCGGGCATGAACTCACTCATATCCGCAACAACGACACTAAGGTGCTCATCACATCGATCGTGTTCGTGGGAATCATCTCTGCCGCACTCAACATCCTGACCAACTACGTCTACCGCATCTTCCTTTATGGTGGATTTGGCAACAACAATCGTCGTAGCAATGCCAAGGGTGGAGGCAATAACGGTGCGGGTATCATGGTTGCCATCATCGTGGCTATCGTATGTACTGCCATCGCATATTTCTTCACGCTCCTCACCCGATTTGCCATCTCTCGCAAACGTGAGTTTATGGCCGATGCCGGTGGTGCCGAACTCTGTGGCAATCCTCAAGCCCTCGCTTCTGCTCTTCGCAAGATAAGCAACGATCCAGGTCTCGACAACGTGTCGCGTTCGGATGTTTCCCAACTCTTCATCTGCAAACCTGATGAGATGAAGGAGGGTTTCCTCGAGAAGTCCTTCAGCAATATGTTCTCCACCCATCCGGACACGAAGAAGAGAATCGCAATTTTGGAGCAATTTTGAGGCCCCCCAGCCCCCGAAGGGGGAGGGCATGCGCTTGGTATTTGAAATATTCTCTTGAACATGTAATTAATAAAAATGAGCTTTGGTTATACTTCACACATCAAGCAAAAGCAGCAGTACATTAATGACAACACCTAACCCAAACGATGCGGATGCCCTCCCCCTTCGGGGGTCGGGGGGCCTATCCTTCTTAATATGCACTTTTAACGAGGGAATCCAACGGGTTCCCTCTGTTTTGATGCCCCCGATGGAGGGTGTCAGGTATATCGTGTGCATGCAATATACGGACGAGGAGGCGTTGGGAAAGGTGCCGATGAAGATGCTGATGCGAAAGGACGTGAAGTTCTATGTTCACGAAGGAAAAGGATTGTGCAAGAACCGCAATTTCGCACTCGATTGGGCAGATGGGGATATATGCGTAATCGCAGATGATGACAACCGCTACAAACCCGAATACGTCCACACCATCCTTCAAGCATACGCCGACCATCCCGAAGCGGACATAATCACCTTCCAGGCAGAAACCACCGATGGCAAACCGCTCCATCCCTACCCTGCCGACTATGTCTCATCCGTAGAGATGACCTTCCGTCCTTCTTCGTTGAGAGAGAAAGGATTACGTTTCAACGAAGATTTCGGAATCAATGGCAACAAATATTGTGCGGGCGAAGAAGATGTCTTCCTCACCGAAGCAAAACAGAAAGGACTCCATATCCTTTACGAACCAAAAGTGATTGTTCAAACCCAAGCGGCAACCACAGGAACCAATTTTGCCGACTCTCCCGACCTCCAACGCACCAAGGGAGCCGTCTTCCTCATCCGTTTCGGCAGGGCAAATGCCATCTGGCGAAGCGTCAAAGAGGCAGGTTTCTACTTTGTCCACAAAGGCAAGAACCCATTCCGCATTTTCTTGAATATGCTCAAGGGCATCAACGGCAAATAAACTCCACCATCTTCAGGGCAATCTTCCATGCCCCTCTGCCACCCTTGCTTGTATACCAACGCAAGAGTTTTCCTATCTGGTGACTCTGTTTGTTTACACGGAACTTATCGTAAACAAACTCCTCCACCTTATCCGAAGCATCCTTATTTCCTTCCTTCAGCAACTGACCGCTGAAGATGTAACAACGTACAAACAGGGCAAACAAGGCACGCTGCTTTGCCATGCCCTCCTTCATGTCGTATATATCGTCGAACACCACACTCATCGTGTTCAATCTCTCCTCATATCTCTCCGAAAAAGACTTTCCCGTCAAGCTCTCTCCATGAATATAAATATTATGGTATGCCTTGCTCGTAATCCATTGCAATCGAGGCGAATGCGTCAACGCCCTCGCACCGAGTTCCCAATCATTCCACACCATACAACCATTATTCCAGCCACCGATTTCGCGTAGCCATGCGGTCCTAAAAATCATCGTCAAGGTATTGAGCATCGAATTGAGGATATGTGTATGCACGGTGTCCACCGGTTCGTAGTCACGCACTCTTGCCTTGCCGTCCACCAGCATATTCACGGGAAAGCAGACCATATCCAAGTCCTCGTTCCAAGTTTCCGGAACTCCCGTAAACTCATCATCCGAATCGAAGAAGTACACCCACTCGGTCTTGCACAGGGCGAGTCCCTTATTTCGTGCCGCACAAGCACCCTTCGCAAACTCACGTTCCACCCTCACGTTCTTCCTTCTCGAGTTCAGCATCCATTGGCGGCAAAACTCATACGACCCGTCCGTACTTCCGTTATCCACAATGATGATATCGAAAGTTTCCGGGATCGAATCAAGAGTCCTTTGAACAAGACCCTTGCGATTATATACTGGAATGATGATGGTGAGATTCATTTTGAGTTAGGAATTAGGAATTAGGAGTTAGGTTATCGCGTAGCGCTTTCGAAGCAACGCGGAGAAAGAGTTAGGAACCCCGAAGGGCTCGACGTTAGTCAATTAGGAGTTGGTGGTAGAGGGTTTCGTACTCTTTTGCCACCTTGATATAGTCATGGTGCTTCTTGACATATTCGACGCTCTGTCGCTTGAGTTCGGGGATGCGTTCGGGGTGCAGAACGAGTTGTTCAATCTCGTGGAAGCAAGATTCGTAAGTCGGTTGCACATTGATGATTGGACGGAGTTCCTCTTCCCCGAGAATCTCGTAGTTTTCCGGTTCGCCACCACCTATATTAATTATACCCTTCGACATACAGAGAAGGGAATTCATTGCAGGTGTATATGAATAGAGTTGATCAAGAATAGCATCACTACTCGAAATCATCTGCTGATACTCCGCAAAAGGAACACTATCGGCAATCTTTATCTCCACCAAATCCGGATATTTCTGCTGCACATCCTTAGCCGCCTGAAGCATTATATCGAGTCCTTTATAGGCAATGCGACCTTTGCTGAGTCCTACAAAGATCTTTACCTTACCTTCATGGCCCAAATCTGCCTCCATCTCCGGCATCTTTATTGGAAACGGCACATACGACAACTTATCCTTCAATGTAGAAATACACGAATAGGTCGCATAATATTCCTGAAGTCCCGCCACAATCCAATCGCAATCCTTCGCAATCTCCTTGTTCAGCGTTTCCTTTGCTGTGCCAACCCAATCTTCGCGGAACGACACCGCAGGATCATCCAGTCGTATCATATCACCGATATTGAAGTCGCTATACCTGAGCGGACGGATATCCGTATTCACCTGTGCCCAATAATAGTCCATGCCAAACGCACCCATCACCACCTTCTTGTTATGCTTACGCAAATAATGGTAGAGGGGCATCATCTTCTCCGCCTTCAGATCCACGAATATAGGATTGATAATCTGCACGATATCATAATTCCTGAATCCAGCAAATGCCTTCATCAGCCGCCACATGAACTTCACGCTTCCCCACGCAGTCATCTCCCTCTTCAGGTCCACGTCGCGGGGATAATCCTTCCAGTGGTCGCCATCGCTTGCCACCACACACTCATGCCCGAGAGCCTTCAGGCCCTCAGCCAGCGTGCAGTGCACATTACTATAGTCACCGAGCAGGAGTATTCGCATTTTCTGAGTCATGATTGATTTTCTTTTGCAAAGTTAAGCAAAAATAAACAATAAAACACAATTTTTTACGTTCTATTTATAGAACAAAGCAGATAAACAAGCGTTTTGATGACAGACGAAAAGAAAAACATATATATCGAAGAAGAAGATGCAAGCTACGACCACGTGTTGAAATACACAGGGCTCTTTGGTGGAGTGCAAGGGATTACGATGCTCATCGGACTTGTCCGCAACAAGCTCGTCGCCCTTCTCCTCGGTCCCGAAGGCTTTGCCCTCATCAATATCTTCAACAATGTGATGAAGCTCATCAACCAATCCACCAACTTCGGAGTGTCCTTCTCTGCCGTGAAGCATATTGCCGAACTCAACAATGATGAGCACGACACCGCAGAGATTCACCATTACTCCAGTGTGGTGCGAACCTGGTCGCTCGCCACCGGTCTGCTCGGCACCCTCATCACCCTTGTCATCTCGCCACTCATCAGTTGGCTCACCTTCGATAATTACGACTACACCTGCGACATTGCCCTTCTCGCCCCAATGGCACTCACGCTCGCCCTTTCCGGTGGCGAACTCGCCATACTCAAAGGCCTCAAGTGCCTCAAGCGAGTGGCGCTCATATCCATACTCGCCACCCTCTCCACCCTCGTCATTTGCATTCCGCTCTATTGGTCAATGGGACTTCGTGGCATAGCCCTTGCCCTTGTGCTCAGCAGTGTGGCGGCACTCCTTATCCAACTCTATTTCTCCCACAAGGTAGTGCCTTGGCACACATCCCTCTTCTCCAAGCAGAGTTACCTTGAGGGCATGCCGATGATCAAGTTGGGTATCGGTTATATCATTGCGGGAATCTTCGGTCAGAGTGCCGAATACATCATCCGTGCCATGATCATCCATTTAGGCAGCCTTGCCGATGTGGGACTCTACAATTCGGGTTATATGATGGCGGTTGCCTACACCTCCGTAGTCTTCATCGCAATGGAGGCAGACTATTTCCCACGTCTTTCGGCGGCAAAGTGCAGTGTTCCCCGACAGAACTTCACAGTCAACCAGCAGATCGAGGTCTGCGTGCTCCTCATCTCCCCTTGCCTCATACTCTTCGTCTTTGCCATGCCGCTCATCGTGCAGGTGCTCTATTCCGACAAGTTTGTCGAGGCAGTACCGATGGCCATCTGTGCCACCCTCTACATGTTCTTCCGTGCCCTCTCGCTCCCAGCGGCATATCTTGCACTTGCCCATGGCGATTCCAAGATGTATATGGCCACCGAACTCATCTACGATGTCTTCATTGCCATAGCCATCCCGCTCGCTTATATCTGGGGCGGACTCATCGGCACGGGCATCGCACTCTCCGTAGCGGGGTGTTTCGACATGCTTCTCATCCATTCCATCTATCGTAGCAAGTACAAGTTCTGCTTCTCTTGCCGACTCCTCCGCTTCTATTTCTTCCAGTTGGTATTGCTTTCGGCAGCAGTATGGTCATCGCTCCAAGGCGACTGCACCATCCGTTGGACGGTCTGCACCATCACATTGCTCATTTCCTCATGCCTCTCGCTCCGTATCCTCGGACGCGAAACCACCCTTGCAAGCAAGATTAAGGACAAGTTCAGAAAATGAAGGTAACCATTCTCGTAGCAGTATATAATACGGAGAAGTATCTTTCGCGTTGTATCGATTCGCTTCTTTCCCAAACCCACACCGACCTCGAAATCCTGTGTGTCGACGATTGTTCCACCGATTCGTCGCTCTCCCTGCTTATCGATTATGCCTACCGCGACCCTCGCGTTCGTGTCATTCCTTTGTCCAAGAACCAAGGTCAGGCGGTGGCACGCAACATAGCCATCGAACAGGCCACGGGCGACCTCTACTGTTTTCTCGATAGCGACGATTGGTTTGTACCCGACAGTGTTGAGAAGGCGGTTCAGGTGTTCTGCGACAATCCCGAAGCCGATTGTGTCCTCTTCCGTCTGGTCAAGGCGACCGAGCAGGCAGCCAGTCCTTCTGCTGAGCAAGGTGGTGAACCCACATTTCGATTCGAGGACTACCCCACCCCTTCTGATGGTTCCACCGTTTTCTCTGGTCATGATGCGTTCGTCAAGAGTCTTGATTGGTCCATTCATGGAGTTTACATGACCACGGCCGCACTCCAGAAGTCCATCCTCTACGATGATACCTGCCGTTCGTATAGCGACGACAACACCACCCGTCTCCACTACCTCCGTTCGCGTCAGGTGTGCCTATGCGAGGGAATCTATTATTATCGTCAAAATCCGCTTAGCGTCTCCCACGTTGCCGACATCTCCCGATTCAATTTCCTTCGTGCCAACGAGCACATGCAGCAGATGTTGGTCGATATGGACATGCCCGACGACATTCTCAACCTCCACGAGCAGGTACGCCATCAGAACCTTATCGGTTGCTACCTCTTCTATTGTGAGCATCGTTCCGGTTGGTCTTTGTCCGATCGTCGTTATGCCATCCGTGAGATGCGTCGTATTTGGAAAACCATCGACCGTCATCGTCTCAATCCCCTCTCCACCCGCAAGTTCGGCTACCGTCACTGCCTCTCATGGGGTTTGTTCAGGTTGCAGGAAGAAGTGTTTTGGTTGGGAAGGAAGGTTCTAAAAAAATAAATACATAAATACAAATGTGACGTTTTTGTGACAAAACTAACCACAATGCACTACATATCAATAATATACACAATTCCAAAAACTATATTTCATGTAACAAAGTGTGACATTTTATTGATTTTGTGACAAAAAAAGAGCGAATCAAGGGGGGCGAGACCAATGTTTTCCATATTTTTCTTTCAAGCACAATGGTGTTCTTAAAAAAAAGTCGTATCTTTGCCTCCAACAATTATTTGCAATATGGTAAAGGTATTCGATACAAAGCATAAATTTAGTACGATTTTTGATGCGTTGTTCTATATAACAATGCTCGCATTCTCAATCATAATATTTGTGAAGTCATTTACAGATTGGGATATGGGGAAAATATGGAACTACCTCTTGGGGATAATAATGTTTCTTGTAATTTTGTTGTTGCTTCACCTAATCTATGTGAGATATCATTACTATATGAATATCACGGCAAAGCATGTACCAGTTGTGAGCTTTGATGACGAGACCTTCACGTTCGTTAATTTCAAAAACTGCGAGCAGATAACTTGCAAATGGGAGGAGATAGAAGATTTCAAAATGCTTTCGGGAAATGCTGGTGCATTTATAGTTGTACAAATGAAGGACAAGAAGTACAACAGCAAATTTCACCTTCTTTCCAAGCATCCGTATTTCAAGGCAGACCACCTCGATCACTTCTATATATCACTTTATAAATTTATCAAGAGCATGCACAAGGGAACTACCTCAGAGGATATGTTCTACACATTAGTTCGCAAGGATAAGTGAATCCCCCCCGTTCTTTCTATCGAAAGCGTCGCAAGCGAACGACAAGAGGGGGATGAGCCTGGCGAGTAGCAAACAGGGAGAAAAAAACACTTAAGAGTTTTCATCAAATCTCTTGGGTGTTTTTATTAAATCATTTAAATGTTTTTGCCAAATCTTCTAAGAGTTTTTAAGTGGTGCGAATTATTTTGGTCACAAATGTCACAAATGTCACACCCCCTTTTTCGTTTTTATTTTTTTAATGTCGCCTATATATATATATTATTACATAGTAATATTCATACATAGGTATGGATATACATAGGATAGTTATACCTATAGGCAGAGAATGTCCGAAATAAAAAAAGGGGGTATATTTTAGTGTGACGTAACATATATGTGACAAAACACAGAAAATACACCTATAATATCGATATATGTTACGTTGTATATATATGAATATCAGTACATTACAAGCAGAATGTCACATGGTTTCACATATTGTCACATAATAATTTTATGTGTGTTATTTGTTTTGTGTTAATATTCAATGAGTTACGCATGATAACATCACATAAACGTCACACATTACAAATCCTATATCTAAAACAATTTGTATCCGTCTCCGGGTTGACCCT
>DCIW01000149.1:0-5679 GCA_002317225.1 Prevotellaceae bacterium UBA1716
AATCATCAAAAATGGCCTTTGTGCGTTTCTCGCTCTCTCCAACATACTTATCTCGGACCTGTGAAAGATCAACAGGTATAATGTTACGACCTGTCAAGCGAGCCAATTGCATTGCTGTTTCAGTTTTGCCTGTTCCGGGTGCTCCATGGAAAAGGCAGGCAAAGCCGGATCTGTAGCCATAATCTCTAAGACTCTTCTGAATTCTCTTGAAGTTGCGCGGCTTTAATAATCTGCACAACTCATCAATCTGTGCTGCTTCTGTGGCATTATAATATAGTTGCTTCTCTGCAATTTTGTCGCAGCGAATGGTGCCTCTAGACACTTCTCTCATAGTCTGACGGGCTTCAATGTGAAGGCCTTTCAGATATTTTTTGCGGAACTCCGAAGTTAGGGTGTAACGGTCAACATCGGCGAGGGAATTTTCAGGCGTGATGGCAGGTTCGAGGATATGCTCTATAACGAAGAAATTCTTTGGTGATTGCAACATGCGGGTAAGAACATTCTGATCGACAGTAGTATCAAAAAGTGATGAGCACTCAGTAACAGTCAAAGATCCACCCCCTAAAAGACCAATCACAGAACAAGCGCGTAACAGGTACACAGTAATTATTTCGTCATTTCTGCTGTTATTATCTAATATCAACTTGAGATACTTGCATAGCGGCAGATGAAGATTGCTGTTGATTAGAGTTCTGACATCATATATGAAGCTGCAGTATTCAAGATTTTCCTCATGCCGCTCGTCACTGAGAATGGTGAATTCAGTTAAGAAGGAATGAATATCGAGATTGGACGCATTGCGTTTCGCAAATGGACGATTCTCCATAACGGCCGAAAGGAATTCATTCGTCAGCTGATATGAAGTCAAGGATTTTCTACGAATGAACGTGCGGATATAACCTTTTTCCGACAACGACTTGAAGACAGGCATGTAGAGATACATCTGCACATTTGAACAGTAGAAAAAAGAAGCCAAATCGCGGTTAGTGGCCCGGCCATCAGCAGCCAATTCCACAATGGCGGAGACGATTATAGCTTCTTCCTTGGAAATGTTCAGCGTATTTGCCAAGGTCTCTATAGCCGGGCCGGCATCTTTGAGAGCCTTTGGAGACAGCTGCGAATTGCGAAGGGCAAGGTTAATAGCTTCAATAGCCTCAAGCGATGTCTGTTGTGTTGTTTTTTTCTTCATGATATTAATAATGTAGATTACTGCATATAATATATAATGTGAAACTGAGAATTGCAAGTTTTTCCACTACAATTTTTCAATTAATGTTGCAAATGCTTGTGTTTTGTGACTCTATTCCGGCAATATAATGACATATCTTTATTAAAAAGAGCATCACAGGCTCAATTGCCGTGATGCTCTTTTTATTAATGTGTCAGTTCATTTGAGCAATCGCTTTTTCTGCAATTTGAGATGCCAATTCGCTGAATTGATTCAGTTCCTTTCTCAACCAAACAAAAGCTTGCCTGTTTTCACAGCGATTCTTCACATCAATGATTCGCTGAATAAGGTCAACGTTCTTCATCTTAGACACAGTACCATCATTAAGCCTCTTTGGATAAAAGTCATTGATTGTGTCAATGGCAACCTTGTCAGATGAGTATATCACAATGTCGCTTTTGACCATTCCATATTGCGCAATCCAATCTTGTGCTTTTGTGATAGCTGTCAGCGTCATCCTTGGAGCCGTGGTCCCGATTGCAGTTCCGCACTCTCTCATTACTTCCTTCCCGTCTTTGACGGCGATTAATGACCAAGCACCTGTTTTGGAGCTTGATGTGTTGTGGCATGCATTGCCAACGTAGATGTCAATACCCATTTTCTTAGAGGTTAGTTTTTATCCTTTTATAATTATATTCAGGAATTTCTGAAAAGTTTATTGTTTCTGAACAGAAAGTTCATAGCCTTGATTTTTTTGTCAAAGAACGAAACTTTACTAAGATTCCACGATATAATTATAAAAGACAAAGCGAACTGATTTTCTATTGCAATTACCCGTCACTATGCAGAGACGAGGTTATTCACAGCGAAATCACCATTTCGCAAATCACAACAACTTAACATTCTTATGGAAAAAGATTACAAAGTGATGCCATATTTCAATGGCCTGTTCGATGAGGATCATATCTGTGAATCATTGAAATGTACCGGAACGAACACCAAACGAGTTACATTGAAAGATGTGAAGAACTTCTCTTGGCTTGCAGTTCAATACAGTTCACAATTTTGGCCTGCCGTTCAGGTTTTTGATGCCCCCATGAGGGTGTCTGATATACACAACCATCCCGAGTATTGGCAATATTGGAATGGCTGTGTATTCGTCGATTTGGACCTCAAACACATGGCAACTGAGCAAAGAAGATATTCGGTTCAATACATCAAGGAGAAGATATCTGACGTGTTGCGTCAAGATAAGAATCTATATGCTTATCAAGAATCGAGATCGAGAAACGGCCTGCACTACATATTTTATTTTGAGGTCGAGAAATCTGAAATAAATTTCAAAAAATGTGCGAGGATTGCACAGAACCGAATCAGGTATGCAATTCTGAGTAAGATGCCTGACCTATTTACTGATATTGAAGCATACGATAGTACTCGTTTAAATGGGAAAATAGTGGATGATTGTTCTCTCACGCCAACACAACTGCTGATCATGACGCCCTACCCACTCTATCGTGGACACTGCCTTTCTGATGATGACTTCGGTACCATTGATTTTTCCGAGCTCGAACCTTGGGAACTTTCTGACAAAGAACTTGCGAGGGCAGAGAGTACCTTCGCTCAAGACAATGGCATTTCTCAAGGCAGTACAATATGGTCATACAACAGGGCAAAGTGGGATGGAGACTATGGTGGTATTTGTTGGGGAGAGCCTGATCGTTTTCAGCTTGCCACTTTTCTATTTCTGATAGGAATGAATGAAACCATGGCAGATGGCTTGTTCTATGATATGTTTAAGAATGGTATCAGTGGAAGAAAATCAAATTGGTGGACGATTGAGAAGGAATTCAAACAAGCATGGAAGGGTGCACGCAAATATCAAATATGCAAGTTGAATGCAAGGTACATCGTATTTGCCAAAGATCATCTTAACATATTACAATATGACAAAGCTGATGCAGAACAGCAACAAACAGACCAACAAAGATTAGATGAGTATATTGAATCTCATGATGGTCACAAATGGCCATATATGCCATTTGAGGCAGACCGGACAATAACATTAAACGATGATGAGTTCATTGGAAACATCTCTGAGAGGATAGAGCAGATCATGAAGAATGCTTTGACGGAACAGGTATACATCAAGGCCGAATGTGGAAGTGGCAAGACTAAATACATCATTAGCGAGTTTATAAAGAGTAGAAAAGCGATTATCGTGTGCCATTTGAATAGCATCAAAGACTCAAATTACGATAACTTCTTGCAAACTGAGAATTCAATAGAGTATGTCAATCCGTCACTTAATGATATGACAACACTACTTAATGAAAGCAAGAAGTTGCCGCATCATCTACTACTCGGTTGGCCACAATTTGCAGAATTGCTCAGGAAAACAAAAGACCTGCAAGACTACATTATATATATAGATGAGGCTCATGCTCTTCAATACGAATATGACTATAGGTATGACCATATATCTTCCATTGTTTCAAACATTAGCAAGGCCAAGAATTTGAGATTGGTAAGTGCAACACCCGGAGCGGAACATTCACTGCTTTTGACTGATTCAAATGCGCTTCGCCTCGAAATCAATAAACCTATAACATATACGATAGAGTACTTTAGGGTCCTCAATCAAGACACAAATCAGTGCGGCAATGTAGTCAACACCATAGCAGACTTTATAAGAGATCAGTATGTTAGAAGCAATGATGTCTTCGCTATTCTTGACAATAGAAATCACACTAAATACGACAATCTTCTTGATGATCTGTCTTATGTCAGACTGTGTCGAGATGAAGCCAACTCTGACGAGATACAACACATCTTGAATACCCAAATGCTTGGAAAGCGCATCCTTGTATCCACTAACTATGGCAAGGAAGGTAT
The DNA here is from genome assembly GCA_002317225.1 of Prevotellaceae bacterium UBA1716. Classification (GTDB taxonomy): domain Bacteria; phylum Bacteroidota; class Bacteroidia; order Bacteroidales; family Bacteroidaceae; genus Minthosoma. The sequence continues at coordinate 4,064 of DCIW01000149.1, forward strand.
TGAGTACCTTGATGAAATTGATGACCTTGTTGTTTTAATTCCTCAATACTGTGATATAAAATCTCACGACGTCGAACAGTTCATCAATAGGTTTCGACGCAAGAAGAGAGTGCATGTTTTCTTCATGCAAATCAGTCTTTGGACTGACAATACGGATATTGAATTGATTAAGAAGGGACGGTTCCTCGTGAGCTTAGAGAGTGCAGCTGATGAGCGATTACCCGAACTGCTGAATGATCTCAACAACAGATTTATCAAAGATATCACGAAGGTTGACCTTGCTACATTGATTGGCAACAAAAGCAAAGAACCGCTTCTTCGTCTCATCACGTATAATCTTGATGATATACTTGTCAATAGCATCAGGTTTCAAAAGAACCTTGAAAGAACGTATCCTTTGATTCAGCAAAGGTTTATACCTTATGGAACTACTGATATTGAAACAAGTAGACACGAAGAAGAAAAATCAGTGCTCAGTATTAGAGAAAATGTCGAGAAATACTTGGATGTATCACTGAATTTAAAAGGATTAATCAGACAAATGAGGTCTGATGGATTACTGAATTTGAGAAATGATGAAAGCAATGATGATATGATAGATAGAATTGACAGCTTCTTTTCAATTGATAATGTGTTTGTCAGAGAAGATAGCGATGAGAGGTTAAGTGATTTCGACAAATACGACCGTCAGAAAGTCACTTTCATGAAAAAAGAGGTTGAAAGGATTAAGGACATAATCCGATTGTTAAATGAAGCCAAGAGGTGTCGTGATGTGAAGCTTGACGATGAAGCATGGTCATATTTTAAATTATGGCGCAACCGGTCAGGAATCATCAACTACCGAACAGCGTTCAAGTTTGCGGTTCAGGCTCGTGACGACGACAGGGGTGCGGCCATCAGCCGGCGTCAGAAAGTGCAGTATGCGCGCGACGTCAAGTGGATGGCCAAGGTGGTAAGCCGGCTTCGTTACATGGGCAAGCCTGTTGAATATGACGCAAATCGAGGATTGAGTCTCAAATGGGGTTGGATCAGATGGTCGGAAATGACCAACGAGAAATCCGAAAGCGAGAAGAAGCGAGAGAAGGGAAGTCGAGTTACCGATAAGTTCTGCACGGCAGACGGAAATGTCCGTTTCCGTTCTGTCGAGGATATGTGGAAGTTTGCCCAAGCAGAATACGGCTACACCGGATGCTTGCGGCAATTCAGGAACAAATGGAAGAAAATGCCTTGGTTCAAGAAACTCTGAATCACCGATGAATTGTAGAGGGGTGATTTTTTGTCACAAATCTGTCTTGTTATGTATAATAATGTATGTCAATTCTGTGACAAAAAATCACCCCTTGTTCGTTTGCTTCTTGTTTTAGTTCGCTTCATTTCCGGTGTATTGGTGATGATGGTTGGTTGGTCGGATATGTCCTTTTCACAACTCAAGGATTTTGCCAAATCAAAAATATGCTCGAACATAATGCCTGTTTCGGAAATAATTCGTACCTTTGCAGCGTCGTTCATTGAGGTTCTGTTTCCGGTCGATTTTGGCTGAAATTTCCAATTTTTGTACCAAATCTGTACCATACTGCTGCAAAGGAGTGATTATCAGTACTCGTTACATAAGAGGA
>DCIW01000149.1:5838-6561 GCA_002317225.1 Prevotellaceae bacterium UBA1716
GCACAGAAGAGCACCACATCATCGTCAGGGAAGATAGTCTGAAGATGGCGTACACCCTCCTCACAGCCGATGACACATGCGATGAAGAGGCGTTTAGGCTTACCCTTGGTGATGAGACCACGATAGGCAAGTTCGATGCTCTCGCCTGTTGCAAGCATTGGGTCAACAATCATCAGTGTCTTGTCCTCAAGACGAGGAGTGGCGATATATTCCACCTTCACGTCAACCTTGGTGCATTCCTTGTCGAGGTAATAGCGATAAGCCGATACAAAGGCATTGTCAGCATCATCGAATACATCAAGGAATCCCTTATGGAGAGGAAGACCTGCACGAAAGACAGTGCCGATGACAACCTTGTCGTCGTGTGTGGTGACATCACATTCCGAGAGTGGAGTCTTGACTCTCTTTGAGCTGTAGTCGAGCATCTTGCTTATCTCGTAAGCCTCAACGTGACCAATACGCTCTACGTTGTTACGGAACTTCATGCGGTCCTTCTGGACCACTACATCACGCAGTTCAGCCATGTACTTGTTGACAATGCTATTCTGCTTTGACAAATCAATTACTTTCATTATTTGTGTTTTTGTTTTTCTTCTTCGAAGCGATCTCCTGGTCGAAAGACTTAACCTTCAAACCAATCTTGTCTGGCAAGATAGCGTTGAGCACGATACCAACGATAGCAGCAAGAGCAAGACCAGAGATATGGATAGGACCCATAGCGAT
>DCIW01000149.1:6631-7641 GCA_002317225.1 Prevotellaceae bacterium UBA1716
GCAACGAATACGTTACGTGAAGAGCTCAAATCGACTGCACTGTCAACGAGGTTACGAACACCGACTGCACTGATCATACCATAGAGGATGAGGCTGACACCACCGATTGTTGCTGCTGGCATGAGTCCGATAAGACAAGTGAACTTAGGACAGAAGCTGATGAGGATGGCGAAGATTGCTGCAAGGCGGATTACTGCTGGATCGTAAACCTTTGTGAGGTTGAGCACACCTGTGTTCTCACCGTAAGTGGTGTTTGCAGGAGCACCGAAGAGAGATGCAAGAAGGGTTGCGAGACCGTCACCAGTGAGGGTGCGATGGAGACCTGGGTCCTTGATGAAGTTCTTGCCAACAGTACTCTGGATGGCACACATATCACCGATATGCTCCATGATTGTTGCAAATGCGATAGGCACGATTGCTATGATAGAGGTGAGGATAAGCTGGTAGTCAGGCTCCTGGAATACGGCAAAGGCTGTACGGCCGAACTCTACTGGCCAGCCAATCCATGCTGCTTCGCGAAGTGGAGTGAAGTCAACATCACCCATGCAAGCGGCAGTGACGTATGAAGCAACAACACCGAGCAGGATAGGGACAATCTTGAGCAGACCCTTACCCCATATTGAAGCAATGATGATTACTGCGATAGCGATGATGGCAACAAACCAATCCTGCTGACAGCTGGAGATTGCAGTGCCAGAGAGGGTAAGACCGATGGCGATTACCATAGGACCGGTTACTACTGGAGGGAAGAACTTCATCACTCTGTCGTTACCGAAACTCTTGAGCAGAATAGCCATAATGAAATAGAGGAAACCGGCTGCTGCAACACCTATGCAGGCGTAATTGAGTGCCATAGCCTCATCGAGACCCTGAGCCATACCCAGAGACTTGACTGACATATAACCACCGATGAAAGCGAAGCTCGAGCCAAGGAATGCAGGTACCTTGAACTTAGAGAGCAGGTGGAAAATGAGTGTGCCGATACCGGCAAAGAGCAATGTGGCACTTAC
>DCIW01000025.1 GCA_002317225.1 Prevotellaceae bacterium UBA1716
CTGGAATCCTCTGCTACGCTATGGCCAACTTCATCAGTCATACAGCAACAGCCAACCTCCTTGTGCCAATCCTTGCAGTTGCAGGTACTTCATGTGCCGCTAACCTTGCAGCATTCGGTGGTGTAAGCACATTGCTCATCGGTGTAGCACTTGGTTCAAGTCTCGCAATGGTACTCCCTATCTCTACTCCTCCTAACGCTCTTGCTCATGCAACAGGTCTTATCGAGCAGAAGCAGATGGTTCGCACAGGTCTTATCATGGGCGTTTGCGGTCTTGTAATAGGATATATAATGTTGATATTCGTAGGTAAGGCAGGAATACTATAAAGCCCCCCAGCCCCCCAAAGGGGGCGTCCTACCGGGCTGTAATCATTTTACGGTCATCCTCCCCCCAAAAAAACTAACCGGATGGCCGCCCCTTTTGGGGGTCGGGGGGCTTCCTATATGAAAAAACTCCTAACTATACTTTCATTGAGCGCAGCCCTTTCGGGTTACGCTCAATATGCTTCTACCCCAGCAATCCCTTACGATGCTGAACTTGAGAAGAAGGTAGAAAGCACTCTTTCTCGTATGTCTCTCGATGAGAAAATCGGTCAGATGCTCGAACTCAACCTCGACCTTATGGGTACGATGAAGGCTGCAAATGCAAAGGTTGATCGTGAAAAACTCCGTGGTGCAATGAAGCAATACGGCCAGACTGATGCTGATATTGAAAAACTCCTGAAAATGAGCGACAAGGATATCATTGCTAAGTTTGAGAATTTCAATATCGACATCTTCACTAACGACACAAAGCGTGAGTGGAAACTCAACGAGCAACAGCTTGACACCGTCATCTCTAAGTGGAAGATTGGTTCTATCCTCAATGCTCCAGCCACTCGTGCAGCATCAATTCCTCAGTGGCAGGAATGGATTCAGATTATCCAGAAGAAGTCGATGAAGTACATCGGCATTCCTGATATTTATGGTCTCGATAATAATCACGGTGTGACTTATGTCCAAGGTGGAACTATGTTCCCTCAGCCTATCAACCTCGCTGCTTCGTTCAATACCGAACTTGCTCGCGAAGGTGCTGAGGTTTGTGCTTATGAAAGTCGTGCTGCTAACTGTCCTTGGGTTTATAATCCTGTTCTCGACCTTGGTAGTGATCCTCGTTGGTCTCGTATCTGGGAGAGTTTCGGTGAAGATGCTATCGTTAATGCTCGAATGGCTGAAGCTGAGATTCTCGGTTATCAGGGAAGTGACAACAACCACCTCGGCAAGTATAATGTAGCTACAAGCGTGAAGCATTATTTCGCTTATGGTGCTCCATTCTCTGGTAAGGACCGCACTCCTGCTTACATCGCTCCTAATATGCTTCGCGAGAAGTATTTCGAACCATTCCGTGCTGCTATCCGTGCTGGTGCTCTCACTATCATGGTTAATTCGTCAAGCATCAACGGTGTACCTGTTCATGCAAGTTATGAATATCTTACTCAGTGGCTCAAGAAGGACCTCAACTGGGACGGTATGATTATCACCGACTGGGCTGATATCAACAATCTCTACACTCGCGAACATGTTGCAAAGGACAAGAAGGATGCCATCCGTATTGCCATCAATGCTGGTATCGATATGAGCATGGACCCTTATAGCGTTGATTTCTGCATTCTCCTCAAGCAACTCGTTGAAGAGGGCAAAGTGAGTCAAGAGCGTATCGATGATGCTGCTCGTCGTATTATCCGCCTCAAGTATCGTCTCGGACTTTTCGACAATCCTAACACAGGTGTCAAGCAGAAGGAATACAGCAAGTTTGGTTCTGCAGAGTTTGCTCAGAAGGCTCTCAAAGCAGCTGAGGAATCTGAAGTGCTCCTCAAGAATGTAGACAACATGCTTCCTCTCGCAAAGGGCAAGCGTATTCTCCTTACTGGTCCTAACGCCAATCAGATGCGTTGTCTCAATGGTGGTTGGACTTACTCTTGGCAGGGTAGCAAATGCGAGGATCTTGCTGAGAAATACAATACTATCTACGAGGCTCTCTGCAATAAATATGGTAAGGAGAATATCATTCTCGAACAGGGTGTAACTTACAATGAGGAAGGTGCTTACTACGATGAGAACAAGCCTGAAATCGAGAAGGCAGTTGCTTCTGCTTCAAGTGCTGATGTGATTATCGCTTGTATTGGAGAGAACAGTTATTGCGAAACTCCAGGTAACCTTACTGACCTTTGGATGTCTGAGAATCAGCGTAATCTTGTGAAGGCCCTTGCTAAGACTGGTAAACCTATCATTCTCGTGCTCAACGAAGGTCGTCCTCGTCTTATGACAGATATCGAACCACTTGCTAAGGCTGTCGTTCATACTTTCCTCCCAGGTAATTATGGTGGTGATGCTCTTGCAAACCTCCTTGCGGGCGATGCAAACTTCTCTGCAAAGATGCCTTACACTTATCCACGCGAAATCAACTCCCTCAACACTTATGATTATAAGGTGAGCGAAGAAGTTGGTACAATGGCTGGTGCCTACAACTACGATGCTAAGGTTTCTCTCCTTTGGCCTTTCGGATATGGCCTCTCTTACACAACTTATGCTTACAGCAACCTCCGAGTTGATAAGAGCAAGTTCACTAAGAATGACAATCTCACGGTTTCTGTCGATGTGAAGAACACAGGCAAGGTTGATGGTAAGGAAGCAGTGCTTCTCTACTCTTCCGACCTCATTGCTTCCATCACTCCTGACAACAAGCGACTCCGTGCTTTCCAGAAGGTTGAGCTCAAGGCTGGTGAAACCAAGACTGTCACTTTCACAATCCCAGCATCCGACCTTGCTTTCGTGGGTAATGATGGCAAGTGGATTCTCGAAGAAGGCGACTTCAAACTTCGTGTAAGCAATCTTGAAGTACCAACTGCATGTAGCGAAACATATAAGTGGGAAACTCCGAATAAGTAAAAGCCCCCCAGCCCCCATTATCGCGTCAGCGCTTTCGAGCTTGACGAGAAAGAACGGGGCGTCCTAACGGGCTGTAATCTTTATAATTGGCCATCCTCCCCCAAACTAACCGGATGGCCGCCCCCTTTGGGGGTCGGGGGGCTCTTATGATAAACAATCTTCTTAAATTCCTTAATTCCTCTCCTGTCAATTTCCTTGCAGTAAAAACAACTGCGGAGATTCTCGAAAAAGCAGGCTACACCAAGTTTGATGCAACAGACAAGATGCCTGCTCTCAAGCCAGGAGACAAGTTCTACACAACCAAGAACGACTCATCCATCTACGCTTTTGAGATTGGTGAACAACCACTCTCCGAAGCAGGTTTCCATATCATCTGTGCACATTGCGACTCCCCTACTTTCCGCATAAAGCCAAGTGCAGAAATCCTGTGCGAAGGTGGTGTGGTAAAACTTAACACCGAGCTTTATGGTGGAGCAATCATGTCCACTTGGTTCGATCGTCCGCTCTCACTTGCCGGACGTGTCATCGTGAAGGGTGAGGATGCACTTCATCCATCAACCCACCTCATCCACATCAAGCGACCATTGCTGCAAATTCCTAACCTTGCCATCCATTTCAATCGTCAGGTGAATGATGGTGTGGCTCTCTCAAAGCAGAAGGATATGCTCCCTGTAATCGGAATCGTAAACAATATGCTTGAGAAGGAGAATCTCCTTATTAATATAATAAGCGAAGAAATCGGTGTGGAAAAAGATGCTATCCTCGACTTCGACCTCTATCTCTACGATACCACTCCAGCTTGCACATTCGGACTCCACGATGAGTTTATCTCAGCAGGCAGATTGGACGATTTGAGTATGGTTCATGCGGGACTTGCAGCCTTGTTAATGAATAATTCAGAAAGCGAAATGCAGAATGAGACTGTTCAAAAGTCTAATGCAAAAACCACAAAGGTGCTTGCCATCTTCGATAATGAAGAGACTGGTTCTCAGACCAAGCAAGGTGCTGGCAGTCCGTTCCTTGCAAATATCATCCAACGCATCGTACTTGCTCAAGGAGGCTCTATGGACGATTATTATCGTGCAGTTGAAAAGTCGTTTATGGTTTCTGCAGATAATGCTCACGCTTGGCACCCTAACTACTCAGAGCGTTACGACCCAACCAATCATCCAGTGATGGGAGGTGGTCCAGTAATCAAGTTCAATGCTTCGCAGAAGTATGCTTCGGACGCTATGTCGGCTGCTATCTTCGCTAATATCTGCACTGAGGCAGGAGTTCCTTATCAGAAGTTTGTGAACCATAGCGATTGTGCTGGTGGCAGTACTCTCGGCAATATCCTCGCTTCCTCTCTCCCACTCCGCGGAGTGGATATGGGTAATCCTATTTGGGGAATGCACTCTGTTCGCGAAACTGGTTGCATACTCGACCACTTATATTGCATTAAGGCATTTGCAAAGTTTTACGAGATGTGATTTTCAAGTTAGAGTTCTATCCCTAAGACTCGCATCTACATAGAACGCAATAAAAAAAGAATCCCTTCCGGCCATAATGGTCAGAAGGGTTTTTCTTTTAATCTTGCATATGAAGTGAATGCCTCTATATTCGATTTCGCTTCAAGCAAAGCATTGTGATATCATCACTCTGCTCAGCCATCATTGCATGACTTTGTACACGGGAGAGCATCTGTTGGCAGATGTCAGATGGGGCATAATACTGGGTGTTGGTGAGAGCCTCGAGCACGTTGCTATCACCAAATACTTTCTTCTCAAGATTTTCAGCCTCGGTAATGCCATCTGTATAGCAGAAGAGACTTGAATTTGGGAGGAACTCCATCTCTTGAGTCACGAATGGGAAGTCCTCGAAAAGTCCCAAAGCCAAATTCGGCTGAACATCAAGGAACTCAGCCTTACCTTCTGGACTGATGAACACACTTGGATTGTGACCCGCATTGCAATATTTGAGGATGTGAGACTCAAGGTCAAGTACCCCAATGAATGTTGTACAAAACATATTACTCTCGTTTCCCTGAGTAAGAGTGTTGCTCATAGCCTGTGCTATGTCTGCAGGATCAAGGGTGTTGGTCAATATGTGTCGGAAAAGGATATGCACCTCGCTCATGAAGAGTGCGGCATGTGTTCCCTTACCAGATACATCGCCCAAACAGAAGAAGAGTTTATTGCCCTTGAGAACATAGTCAAAGATATCACCACCTATACTCTTGGCTGGTACAAGGAGTCCATGGAGATCATATCCGTGTGGCTCAGGAAATGCAGAGAAATCTTGTGGAATCATCTGATTCTGCAGTTTGGCTGCAATCTCCATCTCGCTCTCTATCTGCTTGTTTTGGGAGGATGACCTACGCAAAAAGTATAGCATCACCAAATAGCATAGGATGAGGAGAAGCAGACAGTAGAACGATGATTTCCCTATCTTGAATGCCAATGTGACTATAGGAGCAAACATAACTGAGGCTGGCTTCATAAGTACTATATCGTACCCGAATCCATCGACATCGTCAGAAAGAAATTGATATAACTCACCGCGAAACATTGATAATGTGGATTTTTTGTCCGCAAAAATACCAATTCCTTGTGCATTCATCAAAGAAGTAATGGAATCGCCCACCCACGTAGTGTCCGTACTCGATACAATATGCATATCAGAGTCGGTAAGACACATATAGAAATCGTCATCGATGCCTCCCTCATGGAGCATAGTGTAGAGTTTGGTGGTAGTTACAGTATCCTGACTTTCTTCGGCCTTTTCGCAGATGGTCTTTGCCAGAGCAATATTGCTGAGTGCTGTACCTTCTGTATTTTCCAAAATAATGAAACAGGCATTTAGTACAGTCCATCCCGCATTGAACATATAGATGAGTGTGCATACCAATGCCATACTGAAGCATAGTTTGCTCGTGAAAGTCTTTTCCGGTCGCAACATGCTCAACGTATATCGCAGGATTTGGAAGCACTTTATCAGTAGCAACTTTATCCAGTTCAGTACCTTTATTATTAATTCCATACCATCAGTATATTTCCATTATTGTGCTATTTCGCCCCAAAGATAGGCATTTTATGCGTACTACGCAAATAAAAGTATGGTAATTTTGCTAACAACAGCCCTATTGAGCAACAGAAAAAAACAATCGATAGCAGAAATGAATCCACTACCGATTGCTGTTGGGTTATATTTATAAGCAGGAATACGACCTACTCAAATACTATCTTTTAGTACCAGAATATGTGATCTCAACCTGGTTCGAAGCATCGAGGACAAGTTGTACGTTGAGAGTAACAGCACCTGTAGATGTGTTCAACTTACCATCAACATATGCATAAGGAGTGCTGGAGAAGTCAGAAGGAGTTGTGTAAGTCTTGCCACCTGTTGTGTAAGTGCAAGAATATACATAACCAGCATTTTCCACATCACCGATATTGCCATTATCGTACGAAACGGCTGTGAGCTGAACGTTAGAATATGTCACACCACCAACAGTGATGTCACCGAGTGTGATGGATGCAGATTTAGCTGTAGAACTCTGCTTCTTGAACGAACCAATAATCTGTGCGATAGGTGTTGTGCCTGTCACGTTGATTGACATCGCATAGTTGGACTTACTTGCCACACCAGTCTTTGGATTGTACTCCCAACTGCCAGCACTTGTCATATAGTCCTTCTGGAACTTGGCTGTACCAGAAAATGAAGCACTTGAAGCACCCTGCTCAGTTGTTAACAACGAAGCCAAATTCATCAAGTTAGTCTGTGACATGTTCATGTTTTTTAGAGAGTCACAACTTGTCAAACCCATACCGCAAGTAACGAGTGTAGCAACCAATGCTACCTTTGAAAAAAACTTCTTCATCTTGTATAGAATAATTTAGTTATGTGTATTAATAAAATCGCCATTAGTCATTCTCTCCAAAATACTTTGTATCAGCAAGTTTGAGAAGATACTGGCCATACTGGTTCTTCTTCATAGGTTCTGCAACTTCACGAAGACGATCTGCAGTAATCCAACCTTGGTGATATGCAATGCCCTCAAGACAAGCAATCTTGAGACCTGTACGCTTTTCAAGAACTTCTATAAATGTAGATGCCTCAGAAAGAGAATCGTGTGTACCGGTATCAAGCCATGCAAATCCTCGACCAAGGAGTTGAACCTTCAGATCCTGCTTTGCGAGGTATTCCTGATTGACGGTTGTAATTTCAAGTTCACCTCGTGGTGATGGCTTGATATTCTTTGCTATTTCAACTACCGAATTTGGGTAGAAATAAAGACCTACCACGGCATAGTTGCTCTTTGGTTGTGCTGGTTTTTCCTCTATCGAGAGACAGTTGCCTTGCTTATCAAATTCAGCAACTCCATAACGTTCTGGATCTTGCACCCAATAACCGAAAACTGTAGCCTTGCCCTGCTTTGCATTCTCAACACTATCCTTGAGCATTCCAGAGAATCCGCGACCATGGAAGATATTATCACCGAGAACGAGACACACATCATCATCACCGATAAACTTCTCACCAATGATAAATGCCTGTGCAAGACCATCTGGAGAAGGCTGCTCTGCATATTCGAAATGCACTCCGTAGTCACTTCCATCACCAAGCAGACGCTTGAATCCTGGGAGGTCGTAAGGAGTTGATATGATGAGTATTTCCTTGATACCAGCAAGCATAAGCACGCTGATTGGATAGTAAACCATTGGTTTGTCAAAGATAGGGATGAGCTGCTTGCTCACACCTTTGGTGATTGGGTAGAGACGTGTACCCGAACCACCTGCAAGTACTATTCCTTTCATATTGTTTAGTATTTATTGGTGCAAAAATACATTTTTATTTCCAATTGACAAAATAATTTCAACAAATTATAGTCCACACCCTACCAAAGCAGAAAAAGTGGCAACCAATCTCGCGACTGCTTACCACTAAATTTGTCAACAATAATAATATGCGTAGCTAATAAAAGAGTTATTTAAATACCAAGCGAAATACCAAAGGCTAAATAGAACTTGCCATTATCTGGATTTGCTGTTAACTGTCCGAATACTGGGAGTGCGAACTTATCTGTAATCGGAATGTCTTTACTTGCCTTGAGAGACAAATTTGAGCATGTGAAACTTTTGTTGGAATAGTATCCTGTCTTATAAGGAATAAAACCTGCGTTGAACTCCCAATCAACTCCAAGCTTGAATGGTACAGTAAAGTCAAAGTAAGAAGAGTAATCCGCATCACCGGCTATATTTGTATACCAATTCGCAGAGAGGAAACCAAAATCATAACCGATACCAGCTTCAAGCGTGTGATGATGTTCGCCTTTGAATCTGAAGTATTTATCTGGGCAATCATCACCTTCGCCTCCAACAATAAAATAATCGTTCAAACTTACAGAAAAACCTCCGATGCCGTAAGCAAGGTTAATATCAATCTCCTTATCATCTGCTGTATTTACGAAACCATAAGATCCCCATGCTGTAAGGCTCAGTCCCTTCCAACCTATACCGAGTGTAGGCTGAATAGCTGCACTACCGAGATTGTAACCACGCCATTCGTATGAACTTACGATGTCTGCCTTAAGTGTCGTTTCTACTTTGTCCTGTGCATTTGCAAGTGATGGTGCGATGAAAGCTGCCACCAATGCGATGCTTTTTAGCAATCTTTTCATAACCTTTAATCTTTTAATTTCTTTGTTAATACTTGTTTTAATTTACTTTTGTCGTGTCTTTTTTGTTGTTTGTGTTGTGTTCGTTTTATTCTGTGTCGTGTTGTGTTGTTTGCTCTTCAAAAATATTTGAAAGTTGTCATTTTGTAATTTGACGTTGCAAAGATACTTACATTTTGCAATACAAAACAAATATTCTACTTACTTTTTGTACAAAACTATTAAAATAATGACGTTTATGTTCAAAAGAGTTGATTTTACATTACATTTCGTATATAATGGTGCAGAAATACGGACAAAACTATACATTTATGCTTTTTTATTAACTGATATTTGTGTATTTGAAACATCTTTGGTAAATTTGCCGCGTTTTTCAGGTTATTTATAAATAAGGTGGAAACACAAATTGACAAATTATCAAATTGATGGAAACATTACTATTCATACTCAAATTCCTTATTGGCCTTGCCGCTATCGTGAAAGGTGCAGACTGGATGACTGATGGAGCAGCCAACATTGCTCGTAGGTTCGGAATCTCATCGCTCGTGATTGGTATGACTATCGTGGCTATAGGAAGCAGTGCACCAGAATTTGTGGTCAGTGCACTTGCCGCTATCCAAGGTAATACGGATATGGCCATAGGAAATGTGGTCGGAAGCAACATATTCAACATACTTGCTATCATGGGAGCAACTGCGTTTGTAGTTCCTGTAGCAGCGAGCAAAAGCAACATACGCAATGATGTTCCGTTTGCTGTACTGTCAAGTCTTGTAGTTCTCTTTGCCGCTTTCGATTCATTTTTCACTCCTGGTGCAGTAAACCAAATCAGTCGCTCGGAAGGTTTGCTCATGTTATGCCTCTTTGCGATATTTATTAGTTATACGATGGCAATTGCGAAGAAGGGGGAAGATTCGGAAGCTCAAAATCTCGAAATCTCGAAATCTCGAAATCTCGAAATTCTGGAAGCAGAAGAGAAAGGAAGTTCTGAAAAAGAAAAGGTCACTACCCCACTCTGGAAAGATATCGTTTATGTGCTTGGTGGTCTTTCAGTACTCATCATTGGTGGTGAACTGCTCGTAGATGGCGCTTCGGGCATTGCTACAAAACTCGGTGTCAGCCAAAGTATCATTGCACTCACCATCGTAAGTATGGGCACTTCTGCCCCAGAACTTGCCGCTTCGCTTATGGCAGCAAAGAAGGGCGACACTGCTATGGCTCTTGGAAATGTAGTGGGCAGCGTGGTGTTCAACGTGTTCTTCGTTCTCGGATCAGCAGCAGTTATCTGTCCGCTCTCTCTTGGCAACATCTCAATTATCGACATAGCCACACTCCTCATAGCATCAGGCATTCTGTGGGTGTTCTGCAAGACTCACTCATCGCTCGTAAAATGGGAGGGAATAGTGCTCCTACTCATCCAAGTGGCATATTACGCAATTCTGATTATCAATGAATAATACTACAATAGAAATAAAGAATCTCTCCACCGGATATGCTTCGAAGAAAGGAGAGAATGTAATATCACGCTCGCTCAATGCATCGCTCGAACAGGGAGACCTCACTTGTCTGCTCGGTCCAAACGGTGCGGGCAAGTCTACCCTTCTGCGTACTCTCTGTGCTTTCCAGCCTATGCTCGGAGGCGACATCTTCGTGATGGGTAAGAATATCAAGCAATATAAGCCTCAAGAACTTGCAAAGGTAATCAGCGTGGTACTTACCGACAACTCAAAAATCAATAATATGACTGCCTTCGAAGTCATAGCAATGGGACGCAGTCCGTACACTGGCTTTTGGGGAAAACTGACAGATAAGGATAAGAAGATAATTGAGAAATGTCTCGGTTGGGTGGGCATTGAATCACTCGCTGAACGCAAGATGCAGACTCTCTCGGATGGTGAACGCCAGAAGGTGATGATTGCAAAAGCGATTGCTCAAGAAACTCCAATCATCTTCCTCGACGAACCAACTGCCTTCCTCGACTACCCAAGCAAGGTGCAGATGATGCTCCTCCTTCACCGACTTGCAAAGGCTCTGAAGAAGACTATCTTCATGTCTACCCACGACCTTGAACATGCTCTCCAGGTGGCCGACCAAGTATGGCTGCTTGATAAGGAGAAAGGACTTACGACTGGTATGCCTGAGGACTTGAGCGTGGAAGGCAAGATTGAGGAATACTTCAACCGTGAGGATGTGGTGTTTGACCGCGAGACTTGTTTCTTCACAATCAATCACGAGACTGCACGCGAGGTAAGTGTGTTGGGCAAGAAGGAGTCAATCGACTACAAACTCTGTTGCAAAGCACTCACTCGTACTGGTATCAAGCCTTATGAAGACAAGGATGCAGTGGTGAGAATCTTTGTTCCAGGAGATGGTTCTTTCCGACTCATCGAGAATGGCAAAGAGACTTACAAGGTCAACAAGATAAAGCATCTTCTCGGCACAATCGTTCCTGCCATCACAAAGCAGCAGATTGCAAAGATAAGGGAAGAAGCAGACATGAATCCTTATGAGTAATTGGCACAAGAACAATATTCCAATCAAAAAAAGAACAAGCACTTGTGTTGAAACATCCATGTTTCAATCAAACAATGCTTATATTAACTCTTATTTAATATATATGAAGAAATTTTTTGTTTTATCATTATTGAGTTTGTTCGTGATGGCAGCTTATGCCGTTCCTGCTAAGCCTATAAAACGAACATTGAAACTCGCTGATGGTTCGACTGTTACAGTTGTGACAAGGGGAGACGAAAGTTTCCACTTCTACATGACTACTGATGGCGTTCCGGTTGTTGAGGAGGCTGCAGGATATCGTCTTGCACCAGAGATGAAGGAGGCATTATTTGCCAAGTGGACAGAACGTGCAATAGAGCGAAATGCTCATCGTCTGGCAAGAGCAAAGAAGGTGCAGGCACAGAACCGCCAACGCAGAGTGTTCGGATATCCTACTTCCTATACAGGTAAGAAGAAAGGTATCGTTATCCTTGTGAACTTCAACGATGTCAAGATGGCATCAAACAACACAAATGAGGCATTTAATGCCCAGTTCAACCAAGAAGGCTACAGCAAGAACAACGCCAAAGGTTCGGTTCACGATTATTTCACCGAAGCATCATACGGCAAGTTCGATCTTGAATTTGATGTCTTTGGCCCTGTAACCGTGAGCAAGTCTTATTCTTATTATGGTGCAAATGATAGCGGCGGTTCGGACTTGTACCCTGCAATCATGTGCCAAGAGGCTTGTAAACTCGCAAATAATGCCTACAACATCAATTGGAAAGACTACGACTGGGATAGCGACGGCTATGTGGACCAAGTGTTTTTCGTTTATGCTGGTAATGGTGAGGTAAACACAGACATCGCCAATCAGCTTTGGCCTCACGAAGGTGAGTTCTCAACTGAGAAAAAATATGGTGATGGTGACGGTCCACTCACTCTCGGTGGTGTGACTATCGACACTTATGCCGTAAGTTGTGAGCTTGCTGGAGAATCAAAAACCACTATGGACGGCATCGGTACAGCTTGTCATGAGTTCTCTCACTGCCTCGGTATTCCTGACTTCTATGACACAAGTTATAGCGGTGGTTTCGGTATGGATGCATGGGATCTTATGGACTTAGGTTCGTACAACGGCCCTAACCGCCATGGTGAAATTCCTTGTGGCTATTCTGCCTATGAGCGTTGGTTTTCAGGTTGGCTTGAGTTGAAAGAACTCAAAGATCCTTGCTACATAAAAGATATGCCAGCAATCAATGATTCTCCTGTTGCCTATGCCATCTATAACGATCGTATAAACTCAGAGTTTTTCATTCTTGAGAATCGTCAGAACAAAGGCTTTTTCAAATATTCAGGGGAATACACTTCAGCACATGGCCTGCTCATATATCACGTTGACTACAACGAAGAAGCATGGGTCACAGACAAACCAAACAACAATGCTAACCATCAGCGTATGAGTATCATTCCTGCTGGTAAGGATTATGGTACTTATTACTCAACATATGGTCAGTATCTTGTTTCTGAGGCACAGTATAAGAGCCATCTCTTCCCAGGTTCGAAGAATGTTACCGAACTCACGAATACATCTCACGAGAAATATAACGGAAAACTCTTCAACAAGAATTCTGATGGCACTTACTACATGAACAAGCCTCTCACAGAAATTGCTGAGAGCAACGGACTCATCTCGTTCACATTCAATGGCGGTATCAATTTGGGCATCCCTGAGGCTATCGAAGCAACTGAGATTGGAGACGGTTCGTTCACTGCAAACTGGAAAGCATCTGAGAATGCTGAAAGCTATATTATCGAACTCATCCCTATCACTCAGGGTGGTGGTATCATCCTTTCGGAAGACATGCACAAGCTCGCAAATGTTGCTTACGATGGAACAAATGATATTTGTGACGAACTCAACGAGTACACATCAGAGCCTGGTTGGACCGGTTCGAAAGTATATACAGCAGCAAACAGTCTGAAGATTGGTTCGAGCAAGGCTTCGGGCTATCTTATCAGCCCAACTATCAATGCTCCAAGTTCGGGTACAATTTCGGTGAAGATCAGTGCCAAGTCGTATGGCACAGATGAAGCCGGTCTCAATATATCCCTTGTAGATGATATAGGTCTGCCAGTCGCAAATGTACAGAAAATTCAGCTTGGCACTGAGACAGAAAGTTATGCTGTCACTTTCGAAGGTGTGACTACAGACTGCCACGTCAAGATATCATGTAGTGGAATAAAGAAACGTTCATACATCTTCAGCATCACATTATATGATGGTGAGGCACCAAACGAGTCTCGTCTCCGCAAGGCTCCTGCCAAGCAGACTATCGAAGGCATTACTGGTACAAGTTATACGTTCGAAGATCTTACCGAAGTGTCTTACAAGTATCACGTTAAGGCTGTATGCGGAAGCAAGGTTTCTGATTGGAGCAACCTCATCGTGGTTGAAGGTGTGAACACTGACGAAACTGCAATATCAGCTGTAAGCACAGAGAATGATTCCAAAACCGAATACTTCACTCTCAACGGAATGAAGATTGCCGCTCCAACTACTCCTGGCATTTACCTCGTAAAGAAAGAAGGTAAAGTCCAGAAAAAGTTAATAGGCCGTTGAACATAAGCATTTCATATCCAAACTTATATCCAGTGAGTTTCAATGTGAAATAATCAATCACATAACAAATCAAAGGTGAGAGTACCGCGACGAAAGGAACAAACTTTTCTCGCGGTATTCTTTTTGTCAGCATACCAAATGCGAAGAGTCCGAGCAGTGGGCCGTATGTATAACTTACGAGTGTGTAAATCAAATCCATCACGCTTCCACTTCCCAATGCATTGAAGGCAAGGGTACATAGATAGAAGACAAGCATCATTCCGAGATGAACACGTTTTCTCAAGTGTTCGTCTTCTTCTTTTCCTTTGATATCAACGCAATAGCTTGTGGTCAAAGCGGTCATACTGCTATCGGCACTTGAGAAGGCACTTGCCACAACTCCTATTCCGAAAAGCACTATCACAACTTCGCCCAACGCACCAGAAAAGACTATTCCACTCAATAGTTCATCCCCCTTTGCGGGGATTTCCATTCCCAACTTTGCGTAAAGCATAAGGAGCAGAACGCCTAATGCAAGGAACAAGAAATTGACTGGAGCAAAGAGCAATCCGTATGCGCACATATCTTTTTGGGCACTACGCAAGTCTTTGCAAGTGAGATTCTTCTGCATCATATCTTGATCAAGTCCGGTCATCACGATAACAACAAATACACCACTGAGGAATTGCTTCCAGAAGTTCTGCTTGCTTGCAAAGTCTCCAAATTCAAACATACGGCTATGCGAATCGTTCCAAACAGCAGTCATAGCTTCGCCGAACCCCATTCCGAGCATTCCACACACCTTTAATAATATAAGTACAAGTGCGAGGATAAGGCAGAATGTCTGCAAGGCATCAGTCCACACAAGAGCACGAATTCCGCTTCGTCTTGTATAAAGCCAAATGAGTAATAAGGTGATGAGTGCAGTCAGGGCGTATGGCATTCCATATTGTTCCGCTATGCACATTTGGAGTATTTGCACAACAACATAAAACTTTGCCGCAGAACCCAAGAGTTTGCTCAAGATAAAGAAACTTGCTCCGGTCTTATATGTGGTGTTTCCAAACCGCTTTTGCAAATAGGTATATATGCTCGTCAGTCCATATCTATAATATAAAGGTAAGAGCACAAAAGCCACAATCACATATCCAAGAATGAAGCCGAAGCACATCTGCATATATGTCATGTCGATACTCTTCACCCATCCCGGAACTCCGATAAAAGTCAATCCACTAATACTTGCACCAACCATTCCGAATGCCACAAGAGGCCAAGGCGATTGGCGATTACCACGAAAGAAAGCATCATTTCCTCCTTTGCCTACAAGGCGGGAAATGACAAGCAATATGATGAAATAAATGATAAATGCGTATAACATGGGGACAAAGGTAAGAGTTTTAAGTGAAAAGTGAAAAGTGAAAAGTGAAAAATTTGCTACCGCTATGGCACGAATGCTGTTTTCGTCTAATCCGGAAGGAAATTTTTCACTTTTCACTTTTCACTTTTCACTTTAATTACTAACTTTGCACTCATTATGACAAATGAACCAACAACTCTCACCCCCCCATTGGGGGCTGGAGGGCCAATAATTCTAATAACCGGTGGTCAGCGTTCAGGCAAAAGCACATTTGCTGAAGAACTTGCACTCTCCCTTTCTCCTAATCCTGTTTATCTTGCCACAGCACATATTTGGGATGAGGAGTTTCGCCATCGTGTGGAGATTCATCAAGAACGAAGAGGACCTCAATGGACCAATATTGAGGAAGAGCGTGAACTCTCCAAGCATGATGTGAGCGGACGAGTGGTACTGATTGACTGCTGTACTCTTTGGGCAACAAATTTCTTCTGCCCCCCAGCCACCGAAGGGGGAGATTGGAAGAGTGTGCCTGTGGAAGTAGCTCTTGAAGAATTGAAGGCGGAGTTTGATAAGTTCACATCGCAAGATGCAACATTCATTTTTGTGACAAACGAGATTGGTCTTGGTGGCACTCCAGCAAACAAAGTTCAACGCGAATTTACCGACCTCCTCGGTTGGCTCAACCAATACATTGCAAGCAAAGCAAACGAAGTAACACTTATGGTATCAGGCATTCCTGTTAAAATCAAATAAACACATGAAATATACTGCTGAAGAAATCCAGAATAAAATCGACAATCTGAACAAACCAAAAGGCTCACTTGGTCGACTCGAAACTCTTGCTCTACAAATATGCAAGATTCAAGACACTCTCACTCCAAAACTAACACATCCTTGTCATATACTCTTTGGTGCAGATCATGGTATCGAACGCGAAGGCGTGAGTTTCTCGCCTCGAGAAGTCACTTGGCAACAGATGATTAATTATGGAAAAGGTGGTGGTGGAGTGAATATGTTCTGCCGTCAGCATAACTTCAAACTTCGTGTTGTTGATGCTGGTGTTGACTATGATTT
>DCIW01000261.1 GCA_002317225.1 Prevotellaceae bacterium UBA1716
GGGTCAACCCGGAGACGGATACTAATGATGTATGATAATGTATGATAAAAGGCTTCATACATTGTATCATACATCATTGTTATTATGCTGTTTTATAATGGTTTAACATGCAATAATAGCTACTTTTATGTATGATGTATGATAAATCGTAGTTTTTTTATAAATTGCATAAAAAAAGATATAATTACCATGTTTTTCTACGTATTTTTGGAATTTTCGTCATTTTTTCCTTTAAAAAGAGGGGAAAAGACTAAAAAAAATAAAATTCCAGAGCAAATCGTTATTTCATGGTTTCAAAAACTAAAACAGAGTCTCAGCACACGGTAAAACAAGTTTCCATATGCGAAAAGATATAAATGCACACGCGGAAAGATAAACTTCCACATGCGGAAAGATAGAGAACAACCTTATCTTCGGGGGCGAGCGACCTTATCCTCGGAGGCAAACGACCTTATCCTCGGAGATGAGCGTCTTTATCTATTGGTTATTTCTTTTTTTACTTTTTACTCTACGAAGGTTACACCTGAGTAGCTGCTTGCAAAAGTAACTACACAGCTATAACCCCAAAGGGGTGGTATTGTACAGGGCAGGGTGCAAACCCTGTTATAAAAATCGGTACAACCTACACAAAACCCCAACGGGGTGACAGTATAACCATCTAATTTGCATATAATAATGCCACCCCATTGGGGTTATGGTAATGAGGAGCTACCATTGATATAACAGGGTTGACACCCTGCCCTGTATAGTTTCACCCCCTTTGGGGGTATACCTGAGTAGCTGCTTACAAGAAAAACGAACTTAAAAATCATTAAATTAGGCGATTGCTATATTGATAGACAAAAGTTTTTCGTAACTTTGCACAAAAGAATGCATAAAATGAAAAAGATACTTACAACTGTTGTGGTCATGATTGCTGCTTTGGGAGCATTTGCACAAAGCACAGACAAGAAGACCGAACATCACTTCGAGGTGGCAAAACAACTCGACATCTTCAACACGCTCTATCGCGAACTCGATATGCTCTATGTGGACACACTCGATGCACAGAAATTGATTCCAATCGGTATCGATGCTATGCTCGGAAGCCTCGATCCTTATACTGAGTATTACGCCGAAGAGGATATGGGCGACCTCAAGATGATGACCACCGGAAAGTATGGTGGCATTGGTAGTGTCATCCGACTCCGCAAAGACTCTACTGTCATCATCCACGAACCTTACGAAGGTATGCCTGCCGCTCAGGTGGGACTCAAAGTGGGCGATATCATCCGCAAGATTGATGATAAGGAAATCACGAAGAAGATGAACACAGGCGATGTGAGCAACATGCTTCGTGGCGAACCTGGTACGACTTTCGTGCTTACGGTTCTTCGTCCAGGCGAGAAGAAGGAACGCCAGTTTAAGATTACTCGTCAGAACATCAAGGTGGCTGCTCTTCCTTACAACAACCTTTATGGCAAGACTGGCTACATCGACCTTACACAGTTTACCGAAGGTTGTGCGAAGGATGTTCGTAAGAGTGTCATCTCGCTCAAGGAGAAGGGTGCCACAAGCATCATCATCGACCTCCGAGGCAATGGTGGCGGTCTGCTCAACGAGGCTGTAGACATAGTCAATCTCTTTGTTCCTAAGGGACTTAAGATTGTAGAGACAAAGGGCAAAATTCAGAATGCCAACAATACTTACATCACGAAGAACGACCCTCTCGACCTCGAGATTCCGCTCGTAGTGCTCGTGAACGGAAATACTGCTTCTGCTGCAGAAATTGTTTCGGGAAGCCTTCAAGACCTTGATCGTGCTGTGGTTGTGGGAACTAAGACTTTCGGTAAAGGACTTGTACAGAGTCCTCGCGAACTTCCTTATAATAGTAATATCAAGTTGACCACCTCTAAGTATTACATCCCAAGCGGACGTTGCATTCAGGCAATCGATTATAAGTCGAAGCGTGAAGGAAAGAAGGCGGATTCGAAAGAAGACAGTCTGAAGCACATCTTCCATACTGCTGGTGGACGTGTAGTAAAGGATGGTGGTGGCATCATGCCTGATGTAACCGTTAAGACCGACACTCTCGCTAATATGCTCTATTACCTCAGCAACGATGATGTGCTTATCGATTGGGGAACAAAGTATATGAAGGAGCACCCTACTCTTCCTGCCGTAAAGGATTTCTCTCTTACTGATGCAGACTTCGAAGACTTGAAGAAGATGGCTGCAGAGAGCGGTTTCAAGTATGACCGAATGAGCGAAAAGCAACTTGATGAGCTCAAGAAGATAGCTGAGTTCGAAGGTTATTACGAAGATGCAAAACCTGAGTTTGAGGCACTTGCAAAGAAACTTGAGCATAATCTCTCGCGCGACTTCGACCTCTTCAAGAAGGATGTGATGAAACTCCAATCGCTCGAAATCGTGAAACGTTATGCTTATCAGGCAGGTCAGGCCGAAGAGGCTCTCAAGGGCGACGAAGGCTTTGAGAAGGCAATCAGCATTCTTGGCAATCTTTCAGAATACAATAAAATACTTGGTAAATAAAGATTAGGTAGGTAAAAGTGTTCGATAAAACCTTTTTATGTCAAGAAAAAAAGAGTAATATACAAAGTGACAACAATATTTTTATGAACGTAAATGTCCGTAAATGGAACGCAAATTCGAGACGTAAATTAATTTTCGATTAAATTCACGTATAATTTACGATAAATTCACGTTAAAATAAAAAGAATCAATCCTATGGTCATTATGTATATTAGTGCCAAAATATAGACACCAATATTCAGCATATATTATTCAGCAAAACTATTGATAAATAATGAGACAGAATAGAGCTTCAAAATTTAACCGTAACATGATGGTTGGTATGATGTTTATGGGAATTGTCGTCATCGGTTGTGTGTTCTTCTTCCTCTATTGGGCAGGTAATGCTCAAACTGACAAGCAGGAACAAGAGCAACGTCAAACTACAGGAGATAGCCTTGTGATAGAAGTGGAAGATTCCTCACTCGTCAACATCATTAATGGTGCTGAAGAGTAAGGAGAATCGAACTTTACTTCAGCCTTGAATCCAACGGATACTTCAACCCTTCTGCATTCACGAAGAATCCCTTTGCTGTTCCGAACTTAAGATTGAAATCTATACGAAGAGGAATGTGATTTTTGTCATCTGAAAAGAAAAAGCGACAAAGTTCACGTTCCTTATCTTTTTCCTCATCATCAAGAAGGGTGAACACAAGACAACGATAAGTATGTCCGTCGTTCGCCTTGAACTTCTCCTTTCCACGATAGATAAGAATCTGCTCGTTCACCTTTTCGCAAGAGGTCATCGGGAAATAAAGACGTTGCCCTTCCCTAAAGGTTGTGGCATCGTAAGTGCGTGCTATGCTAAAGAGCGAGAGCATATCGTAGATGCAGTCGTTTGAGAGTTTTGTATCCTTAAACTCCTTGTATTCGGGATTGACATATCGAAGTTTTGCCTGACATTTCCCATTAGGATATGAATACCATACCTCTTCGAAACGATGACGCTTTCCCTCAAGCGACGCTTTATTGAAATATAGTGGTACGAGTTCGGGAGTGACATAACTTTCGAGCGTATCGCGAAGGGTGAACACACCATCAAACTTCTTGTTGGTCTTGAAGAGCAGATGAGTGCGGAAAGCATCCTGCCCCTTGTACTTTTCCGACTTGTTGCTATATGTTGCCGAACCGCACTTGAGCCAGATGAACTTCCAATTGAAATAGAGGTCGTAGGTGAGTTTCTCACCCGATTGGAATGCCTCATTAACAAACTTGCACTGTGCACGCCCAGAAGACGCACAAAGTGCAAGGAGTAATATGAATAGAATCTTTTTCACGTTACATCAAATTAGAAACGGAGATTGCTCGAATTGAAACTACTGCTACTATTTTTGTTCGAAGTTCCATTCTTGCCGTTCTTCTTGTCCTCGAGTCGTTGCTGGTTCTTCGAGAGTTTTGACTTGTCCTTCTTCGAATCCTTCTGCTTTGTGATTGCTATAGGCTTCTGCTTGGCAAGAGGATACTCCTTAGGATTGAAATATTCTGTATCTTCCCACTTGGCCTTCAGTTCCATAGGTTTGTAGTAGTAGAACATCTCCTCAGGTTGCATCTGCAAGTCGTAATCGCCTGTATCCCAAATGCCATTTCTATTATGATCGTAGAACATTCGCATGTAATAGATTCCTGGTTTGACAAAGTAGAAATCTGCCTTTCCATTCTTGCTTACGATAGTCTTGACCACCTTGTCATGTGCATCAAGGAGCTGGACAACAGCCGAAGTATCTGCATTCTGAAGAGTTACTAAGAGGGTCGAGTAAGTCTCCATCGAACCCACCTTGAATGTCTTCTTCATATAGTCGGTACGCTTGCCGTAGATATTGACGAACATACCAGTATCGCACTCAACAAAGTAAGTGGAATCTGGATGCCAAGAAGCATAGAGACGGTATTGGTTTTGCTTGCTTTCCACACGTCTGAACACGTATTTCTCAGGATACTGAACCGTGTCTTTCTTTGTGTAGAACTTCAATTTGGTCTCATCCACAGAGTCGATAGGTTCGTTGAAAATAAAGGTGATGTTATTGTCGGGATCAAGGGTGGCTGGAGTGACACGCACTTCAAGGAACTGTTCAGGCATCGGAGGTATTTCGATGTCTTCATCCTTTATCTTGGCACGCTTTTCCTTCTTTTTCTTATCCTTGGACTTTTCCTCTTTTGTCTTTTCATCCTTCGATGAAACCTCTACAGAAGTTTCCCCATCAGCCTCCTCGGCATTCGCTTCCTCGTCTTCCTCACCTTCTTCCTTTTCTTCCTTCTGCTTTGCCCTTTCCTCCAATTCTTTCGAACGCATCTCCGCACGATAAGTCTTGCGGTATTCCTTCGCCCATTCTTCCCAAGCCTTCTCCTGTTCCTTTGCCAACTTTGCCCTCGAAATCTTAGAGACAAGATTAAAGGTATCGGTGGCAAGAACCATTCCTGCTGAGTCGTTGTGGAAATAGTCGATTTGGATATCGAGGGTGTCGATATTATAAATGAGAGAGTCGCGAATCCAATAGTTTATCGTATCGTTCTTCTCGCTTGCATCAACAACGAAGGCATTCTCCGCATTAAAGTTGAGTCCTGTGATGCGAGGCAAGGTATCTGCTCCCGCCGAAAACATCACGGTGAACATATCAAGTTGTGGACGCTCGCACTTGAGCAGATTGCGGTCTTGCACAGCCACTTGGAATACAGAGAACGTAATATCGTCAGGATAGAAGTGGGTATAACCCCTATAGATGATCGAATCGTAATGGATACTGTCGTGCCACACCGTATCTGGCTGTATATCAGCCTTGCAAGTAGGCGTGAAGCGACGATCGGTAAAACCAAGCATCTCGCTCTTCTGATCGTAGATGAAGTTCTGGTTCTGATCCTGAAGTGCAAACACACGATAATAAGCCCTCTTCAAACCCTTGATAACAAAATGTCCATTGGCATCTGTACGCGAAACACGTTCGAGTGCCTTGGTACGAAAGACTGAATCATGCAGTTCTGCAGCACTATCAGGAAGTTCGTACACACCAACAAGAATGCCCTTCACAGGTTCAAGATTAGATGCATCGAGCACATTACCAGACACTTGCATCGTATCAATATCGCCACCAGTAGAGAAGGTAAAGGCATAGTCGCCCATCGGATTTCCTTCGTTATTGTCCTTGATGGCGTCTGAGAAGTCGATGGTATATGTAGTATTGGGCTTAAGCGAATCGGCAAGTTTGATGGTAATCTTCTTGCCTACTGCATCAATATCGGGCTGCTCGAGCTGTGGTGGCGAAATCATCACATTCTCGGTAGCATTTTCGAGCTTGATATTTTCGTTGAATTCGAGTACAATCTTCTTTACATTCACTTCAGAGGATCCATATTTTGGAGATGTACGCACAATCTTTGGAGGGTCCTCGTCGTAAGGACCTCCATCGGGACTTCCCATGTTGGCACATGCAGCAATGAAAAGTGCTGTGAAGATTATGTAAAGGAGTTTCTTCATTCGTTGTTATATAGGGGCAGACGCATGGAATGCGATTGCCGATTGGACAGGGGAAGGAATGGGAAAAGGGTTAGAGGGAAGCGTTCATTGAGAGCAATTCCTCGATATATTGGCGGTTGTTGCTCAAACGAGGAATCTTATGCTGACCACCGAGCTTGCCTTTCTGCTTGAGCCACTCATCGAAGAGTCCTGTGCGAGCAGGCACCACCTGGAGTTGCTGGAGCGTGATATCCTTGTAACGCTTGGCTTCATAATCGGAGTTGATTGCCTGAAGCGAACGGTCAAGGATTGTGCTGAACTCTTCGAGGTTGCTTGGAGTCTTGGCGAATTCTATAATCCACTGATGGCGACAATGTCCGCTTTCATCCATAAAGATAGGGGCGGCGGTATAGTCCTTGACCATTGCACCTGTTGCCACACAAGCCTGAAGGATTCCCTTCTCAGCATTATCGACGATAAGTTCTTCACCAAATGCATTGATGAAGTGCTTTGTACGACCTGTGATTATAAACTTATACGGATTCTTCTGAGTGAAACGTATTGTATCACCGATGAGATAGCGCCAAAGACCGCAGTTGGTACTGATGATAACTGCATAATTGCGACCCACTTCAGTACCCCAAAGTGGTACGATACGACTTTCGTCGAGCGGATAACCATCATCCCCAAGATTGTCCATTGGACAGAACTCATAGAAGACTGGATAGTCAATCATAAGAGTCATGGCTGGGTCGGTCATATCGGTCTGCACTCCAAAGAAACCTTCGCTTGCATTATATGTCTCCATATAGTGCATATTGTCGTTGGTGATAATCTTCTTATACTGTTCGCGATATGGTCCGAAAGCAACTCCTCCGTGGAAGAACATCTCAAGGTTTGGCCATATATTGTCGAGTGTCTTTTCGCCCGAAATCTCAAGAATTCGATTGAGCACACTAAGCATCCACGATGGCACACCACTGATATTGGTCACGTTCTGCTGCATAGAGATACGTGCAATCTTGTCACGCTTTTCCTCGAAATCGCTAAGCAAAGCAATCTTCTTTCCTGGCACACGAGTGAGATTAATCACTCGAGGATTATTCTCAATCATGATAGCACTTAGGTCACCAACAATCGAATTTGGTGTGTTCAAGTTTGGAGCGTGACTGCCTCCGAGGGCAAGGCTCTTTCCCTTGAACATATTGCTCTTTGGATTGACAGCAAGATAACTGCTGACACAATCGCGAGCTCCGGCATAGTGAAGCTTCTTCAGTCCTTCGTAAGTGACTGGAATGAACTTGCTTTTGTCGTTTGTAGTGCCCGAAGACTTTGCAAACCAACGTGTCTTTCCCGGCCAAAGGATATCCTTCTCGCCTTCACGCATCTTCTGGATGTACGCCTTTAACTCTTCGTAGGTGTTAACTTCCATACTGCGCGCAAAAGCCTCATAGTCGCTGATGGAAGCGTAGTCGTGCTCATGTCCCCACTGTGTATCAGTAGCTTTGGACACAAGTCGACGGAGCACCTTCATCTGAAGCTGTTCAGCATAATTTGCGTATTGGGATTGTGCCTTTTGACGCTGTTTGAAATATAATTTATTTATAAATTGTGTAGTATTCATCTAAAAGAATGTAATTTTAATTTGCAAAATTACACTTTTTTTTTCTTAACTCACGTATGGGCAAGCATTTAATCTTCCCAAATGGACTATATTAGTCCCAATTAGAACTGAAGACTTCCTTTGGACCGGCACTTGGAGAAGCAACTTGGGATGTGTCGGCAGAACTTTCAACAGGCATTTCACCTTCATTCTCAACACTCGCTTTTGCCGCTTTTCGTGCAGCCTTTTCTTCTTCAGCAAGTCTTTTGCGTTCGTCTTTTGCCGCTTTGATTTTATTGGAAAAACCCTTGTCCTTACGTATGTGGGCAAGTGCATCCTTTGCTGCCGACTGGTCACTCTCTTTCTTGCTATAGCCCTGTCCGTTGCCCACCTTTATTCCTTCGATGCAAACTTCGGAAAAGAACTTGGGAGTGCTGCCTTCGCGAACTTCCTTCTGCGAGAAAGCAAACTGATACTGGTACTTCTGACACCATTCGATGAGCGAACTCTTGAAGTTTTCTTCGAGTTTGCTGAGACTATCCACATTGATATAGCGTTTGAAAACCTGTTGTTCCATAAATCTATAGCAATATGCATAGCCTCGGTCAAGGTAAATTGCACCAAAGAAAGCTTCGAAAGCATTGCCGTTCATAAAACTGTTGTGACCAGTTGTTACTGCTCCCGTATGCTGGATGAGTTTGTCGAGACCAATCTTCACAGCAAGTTGATTGAGCGACTTGCGACACACAATCTTGCTTCTGAGATTAGTGAGGAATCCTTCCTGCTTATTTCCATAATGACGATAGAGGATATCTGCAACGACTGCTCCGAGTACAGCATCTCCAAGAAATTCAAGTCGCTCGTTGTTAAGCAATTGCGAGTGACTATTATCTTTCGACTTATCGTATGTGCCCTTTGCTTTCATCTCCTCACGTTCAAAGTGAGCCACCGACTTGTGCTTCAGAGCCAACTGATACACGCGGATGTTGCGAGGATAGAATCCAAGTATCGCCTTTAATTGCAAATAAGGCTTCTTTTCACGGCGGA
>DCIW01000241.1 GCA_002317225.1 Prevotellaceae bacterium UBA1716
GAATATTGTTGATGATGCTCAGCAAATAGTTGCCCGAAGACTTGATTTTCTCAAGGTAAGACTTAATTAGGTTAGGGTCGGAAGTCTTTCGTCCCATAAGTTCTGCAAAGCCAAGAATAGCGTTCATCGGAGTACGTATATCGTGGCTCATGTTGTTCAGGAAGATAGTCTTTGAACGGTTCGAAGCCTCTGCCTGCTCGCGAGCCTCGTTGAGGGCATTGCGCTGTGCCAGTTCCTCGTGAATCATTTCCCCACACATGATAGTTTGAACGCACGCACCTTTCTTGTTTCGATGGGCAGCATAGACGTATGCACGACTCCATCCGGTAGTTACTCCACGATATTCGCAAGAGAACATATCATTGTCCTTGAGACGTTCCGCCCATTTCGACATGTCGAAGAAATCTGCCATGCGCTCACGATCCTCAGGAATCACCAAATTCTGGCACACAACATTCATCATTTGTTGAGCCTTTCCCTCATTACCTATCAACTTTCTGATAGAGTTAGCCGTGCAGTATTCCTGCATAATGCCAGAAGGAATATCAATCCAATAAATACTGAAGAAACGCTGTGTAGCTATACGTATTACCTCAAGGTCGGTATGTAGATCGGCCTCATAGATGAAGGTATGAATACACATAGTTCCAAACATCAAGGCAATAGTATAGAGCGGATATTCAGGATGGAACGCTTGAATGGAAAGCATTATAGCGTTGATAATGCAGTAGGTAAAAATCACATAGCTTCGGTTTGTGCGTGTACCACTTACGCTGTAGAATCTAACGAGAGGCAGCAAAGACATGCCCAGGAAGAGCAATATCTGAATAGCAATCAAGATAAGACGCAGGTATTGGCTTTGGAAGTTACCATGAGCGTCGATATTGAAGAAGAAAGGAGTATAGAAATTTATGCCCAGACCAATGATAACCAGAGTGGTGAGACCAACTATTACAGGCAATGCATATCGACCAGCAACATGTCTGATCTGCAAGAAGTCAAGGAAGTAGAAACATCCCAACGCCATAGTCAATGCCACAGCAAGGTAGCTGACCACAGTAGTTGCAAAGAACAGAGAGGTAAAACCGAGCGCACTAAAAACGCCCCAAGCCACATCAGTGACATAGTAGAACAATACCGAATTGAGGAACCGGCGATAAGAACGAGCAGTCCTGGCATTAGAGGAGTGGACGATGGCGACGTTCAGTATTAGATGGGTCACGATGGCAATGATGCCTATCGCTGGGTAGAAGAACTCCTGCATAAAAATCGATTTTACACCGATGCAAAGTTATGCAAATCTATAATACCTGCCAAGAAAAAATCGATAAGTTGCAGAAAATGTTGTACTTTTCTTACTCGTTTCCCAACTTTTCCACGTATTTTTGCAAAAAATGGTGCAGGAAATACGCAAAAAAACAACAGCCACCATCAGAAAAATGGTGACTGCTGTAAAAGGAATGTCAACAACCTCATTGCACTGCCTGCTTGATGTCTTCCAACAGATCTTCTGGATCTTCAAGTCCGATGCTGAGGCGAATGAGAGTGTCATCAACCTGCATGGCAGCACGCTGCTCATCGGTGAAGGTGACGAAGATAGTACTTGCCGGATGAATGGCAAGCGATTTGCGGTCAAAGAGATTGGTAGCACGGCGGATTACCTTCAACTTGTCAATGAAGGCGTATGCCGCTTCTTTCGACTCCAAACTGATAGTGAATACTGCTCCATGAAGGGTCCCAAACTGCTTTGTTGCAAGTTCGTGATACGGATTGTCATTCAGTCCTGTATAGTTCACTCGCTTGATCTGTGGTATCGACTGACATTGTTCTGCCAACCATTGAGTCGTAGAAGCCTGACGGTTGAAACGTATGTTGAGCGTGTCAAGTCCGAGCGTCTCTTGATAGGCAACTTGTGGCGTCATCAGTGCGCCCAGATTGGTAAGCAGTTCGGTCTTGAGACGAGCAGTGAAGGCCAGACGTTTGCCAACTTTCTTTGTTCGGGCATGGAGAACAGACGATGGAGATTGAGACCAATCGAAGGTGCCATAGTCGATGATGAGACCACCTAAACCTGTTCCACTGCCGATGTATTTTGTGCTGGAAACCAGTTCGATGTCAATGCCCTGTTCCTTCGCCTTAAACACAGAAAAAGGAACGACAGTTGTGTCTGCCATCAATGGAATACCATGACTGTGTGCTAACTCCGCCAAAGACTGAATATCTGCCACAAAGAGTTGTGGATTGGTGATAATCTCGAAGAAAAGAGCGCAAGTCTTGTCGTCAATTGCTTTCCCCACTTCCTCGATATGAGTGAAATCGACAAAGCGAGTTTCTACGCCCAAAGCACCTAAAGTATCACGCATGAGCGACACGGAGTTTCCAAATAGATGCTTGGAAGCCACAATGTTGAGTCCTGCCTCGCTGGTATTGATGAGTGCATGAGCAATAGCAGCCATGCCGGTGTTGAGAGCGGTGACACTTTGTGCACCAGTAACACCTCTGACACGATCCTCAAGATGCGTCGTGGTAGGATTGGCTATACGCGAATAGGATGGTGCTGGGGAGCGGCCACTGAAAGCATCAGACATTGCCTTAGCATTAGGAAACTCAAACGATGCCGTGTAATATACTGGCATCGAGAGAGCTCCATATACATCAGGCTGCTGATACTTTGTGTTGAGTATCTGCGTTTCGTAATTCATCGTTGTCCTACAATTTTACGAACGGCAATAACCAACTTATCTACATCCTCACGAGTGTTGTAGAGAGCGAACGTTGGACGAACACTCATCTCGTAACCTAAGGCACGAAGAGCAGGTTGAGCGCAATGGTGACCTGCACGAACGGCAATACCTTCCTGGTCAAGTAGTTTGCCCGTTTCTGGTACAGGAATACCATCCAGAACGAAAGACACAACGCTGACTCTGTTCTTCGGATCGCCAAGAAGGGTGAGCCCCGGAATGAGAGATAATTGCTGACGAGCATATTCAGTCAGTATGTGTTCGTGATGTTCAATATTGCGAAGGCCAATCTTGCTTACATAGTCGAGCGCAGCACCCAGACCTATGGCATCAGCCACATTAGGCGTACCTGCCTCGAAACGAGCAGGAGGGTCATTGTACTCGGTACGTTCGATTGTCACATCCTTGATCATGTTGCCACCACCTTGCCAAGGTTGCATCTTGTCGAGTATCTCCTTCTTGCCATAAACTACGCCGATACCGTTAGGACCATAGATCTTATGTCCGCTGAAAACGAAGAAGTCTGCATCCAATGCCTGCACATCGACTTGGGTGTGAGCAATGGACTGGGCTCCGTCAATGAGCACCGGAATATCGTGAGAGTGAGCGATGTCGATGATGCGCTTCACATCGTTGATAGTACCAAAGGTGTTGTTGACATGACCCACACTGATGAAACGAGTGCGAGGTGTAATCAATCGCTCCAGTTCAGAGAGGATGAGATCTCCGTTCTTGTCGGTAGGTATGGTCTTCAGTTCGGCACCACGTTCCTGAGCAATGCGCTGCCAAGGCACGATGTTAGCATGATGGTCGAGCATGGAGACAATCACATTATCGCCAGGAGTGAGATACTGACGTCCATAGGTTTGAGCCACGAGGTTGATACCTTCAGTTGTGCCGCGAACGAAGATAATCTCTTCAGAAGAGCGAGCATTGATAAAGTTACGAACAGTATCGCGAGCCTCCTCGTAGGCATCTGTTGCACGTGCAGCAAGGGTATGAGCACCACGATGGATGTTGGAGTTGTCGTGCT
>DCIW01000123.1 GCA_002317225.1 Prevotellaceae bacterium UBA1716
CCCCCACACAAAAAACTTCATCACAATGGTAAAAAGATTAATTATTACTTATATTGCTGCAGGCATCTCAGCATTGGCCTCAGCACAGACAATCACAGGAAAGGTTGTCGATTCACGCTCTGGTGAGAGCATCATCGGTGCAACAGTTTCAACTACAGATCGTAGTAAAGGAGTTATCACCAATTATGATGGTGAATTCAAGATTGATGTTGCAAAACTCCCTGTCAAACTCAATATATCTTACTCAGGTTATCGTCCACAGTCGCTCACTGTGTATGATGACGAGGAAGAAGTTAGCATTCAACTTACCGAAAAGCGTTCATTGTTAAATGATGTTGTTGTCGTTGGTTACGGAACCCAAAAGCGAACTCAGCTTACGGGTTCTGTAATCACCGTCGATTCGAAAGTGTTTGAGAATAGCAATTCTGCCACTCTCGATGGAGCACTCAGCGGACAAGTGGCTGGTCTTAATGTCACAGCAGCAAGTGGTCAACCAGGTGCTGCAAGCAGTATCCGTATTCGTGGCGGAAACTCTGTGAACGCAAGCAACGAACCACTTTACGTTGTGGATGGTTTCATCTATTTCAAGGATGCAGACAATTCTGGCACTGGTCTTGGTTCAATCGAAAGCAGTCTCAATCCACTTGCCACAATCAATCCTAACGACATCGAGAGCATCGAAGTGTTGAAGGATGTGAGTGCTACCGCCATCTATGGTTCGCGAGGTGCAAATGGTGTCATTCTTATCACTACAAAGAAGGGTAAGATAGGTGATAAGTCTGCTCATATCTCTTATAATTTTAGTATTGGAGTTTCGCAAGTATCAAAGAAACTCTCACTTCTCAATGCATCCGAATGGGCTCAGTATCAGAAGACATACTTCAACAATAAGGGTGGATATACCGATGCTGAAATAGCAGCTCTTGGCAAAGGTACCGACTGGCAAGACGAAGTGCTCCGAATTGCTCCACAACAGAGTCATGAACTATCAATCAATGGTGGTGGCGAAAAGAGTCGTTATTCATTCTCGGCAAACTATACAGACCAGGATGGTGTAATCATAAACTCTGGTTTCCAGCGTTATAACTTCCACACAAATCTTGAATGGGAACTCCGCAAAGGCCTTAAATTCGGTATCAACGCAACTTACGGTCGTAGCAAACAGAGTGGTCTTACTACTACCGAAGAACAGGTTTACAACTCATCTCCTTACTCTGCAGGTATAACTAATAGTTTCGTGTATGCATTGCTCACACCTCCTGTTGTCAATGTGTACAACGAAGACGGTTCGTACAATTTCAAGAACAAATACGAATATGCCTACTTCGCTCTCAGCGATCATGCCGCCAATGCTGTGTATGACCTCAAGGAAAGTGTAGCAGAAAACATCAACAACTATTTGCTCTCAAATATCTGGGCATCATATAAGATTGGTGATTTCATAATAAAGGCTACACTCGGATATAACTCTGAAAAACTTACTCAGAACTACTTCTCAGGTGCATATACTTCACTCGGTCTCGCAACAGAAGGTATCGGTGGTGTGGGCAATCGTCAGTCTGACATTTGGCAGCAGGAATACACTGTCACTTATGATAAGGATATCAACGAGAATCATCATATTGATGCACTCGTAGGTTTCACTCGCCAGAATACTACAAGCACTTACAGTAGTATTCGCACCAACCACTTCACCAACGAAACTCTCAAGCAGTACAACCTTGGTGATGGTTCAGGAATATATACTCCTCAGACAGGCATTACCGAATCTGCACTCAACTCTATCATTGCTCGTGCCAACTATACTCTCCTTGATAAATATAATGCGACTGCCACTTTCCGTGCTGACAATTCGAGCCGTTTCTCAAAGAAGCATCGTTGGGGATATTTCCCATCACTCGGTCTTTCGTGGAATGCAGATAAGGAAGCGTTCTTGCAGAATGCGAAAGAACCTTGACTACCTGAAGGTTCGCCTTACTGGTGGTGTAGTAGGTAATCAGGAGATTTCGGACTATGCATTCACTAACTCCTATGCAACAGGTAGTTATGCTGGCAGTTCAAGTTATTCGAAAGCAAATACAGCCAACGAAAACTTGAAGTGGGAAACTACAGCAAGTTACAATCTCGGTGTGGATTTAGGCGTACTCAACAATCGACTTGGTTTCATCCTTGATGTATATTACAAGAAGACTTACGACCTTCTTCTTGAAGTGCCAATGGGATTTGCAAGTGGTGTGACAAGCCAGATTCAGAATGTTGGAAATGTAGAGAACAAAGGTATTGAACTTGCTGTTAATGGCACCATCATCAAGCGTCGTGGTCTTACTTGGACAGCAAGTGCCAATATCGCCCACAACTCTAATAAAGTCACTAACATGGGAACTACCGACAATGTGATTACAGGTAGCGACAAGCAGCAGATTCTTCGTAAGGGCGAGGCTCTTGGTTCGTTCTACGGATTGCAGTTTGATGGTATAGTTCAGAGTGGTGAGGATGTATCAAAACTCCCAACTGTGAATGGTCAGACTCCAAAGCCTGGTGATGTGAAATATGTTGATAATAATAATGATAACAAGATTGATGGCAACGACCGCACTATCCTTGGAAGCATCCAACCAAAACTCACATACGGCATCAGCAGTCAACTCAATTATCGTCATCTTGATGTGTCAATCAACTTTGCAGGTACTTATGGAGGCAAACTCTATCATGCTCTTGGTCGCAGACTCGAACTCACT
>DCIW01000052.1 GCA_002317225.1 Prevotellaceae bacterium UBA1716
TTAACCATACTGGTGCCCACAAGATTAATAATGCACTTGGACAGATTCTTCTTGCAAAGAAGATGGGCAAAAAGCGTATCATTGCTGAGACTGGAGCTGGTCAGCATGGTGTGGCAACTGCTACCGCTTGTGCTCTTATGAATATGCCTTGTACCGTTTATCAGGGTGCTCTTGATGTTCAGCGTCAGCATGTCAATGTAGAACGCATGAAGATGCTTGGTGCAACTGTTGTTCCTGTAGAGTCAGGCAACAAGACTCTTAAGGATGCAACTAATGAGGCAATCCGTGATTGGTGTTGTCATCCTGCAGATACATTCTACATTATCGGTTCGACAGTAGGTCCTCACCCATATCCTGATATGGTGGCTCGTCTGCAAAGTGTGATCAGCGAAGAAATCAAGTGGCAACTCCAGGAGAAGATTGGACGTGATTATCCTGATTATCTTATGGCTTGCGTAGGTGGCGGAAGCAATGCCGCTGGTACTATCTACCATTATATTGATGATGAAAGAGTGAAGATTGTGCTTGGTGAAGCAGGTGGTCTTGGTATTGATACTGGTGAGACTGCGGCAAGTATGCAGATTGGTACTACTGGTATCCTTCATGGTTCACGCATCAAACTTATGCAGACTGAAGATGGTCAGATCATCGAACCTTACTCAATCTCTGCCGGTCTTGACTACCCAGGCACAGGTCCTATCCATTGCAACCTTTATGAGACAGGTCGTGCTCAGGTTCTTCCTGCTAATGATGATGAAGCACTCAAGGCTGCATTCGAACTCACAAGACTTGAAGGTATCATCCCTGCACTTGAAAGTTCTCATGCACTCGCACTTCTTCCTAAGGTTAAGGATCAATTTACTAAGGATACAGTTGTAGTATTAACTGTTTCTGGTCGTGGTGATAAAGACCTCGATACTTATTTGGCTCACCAAAGTGAAGTAACCCTTGATTAACTCGAATTACTAGAAACTCTAGAATCCCTAGAACAACTAGAACAATAATGGCAACATACAAATATCATACAGCATCCAAAAAGATACTTGGCGACCTCTGTACTCCTGTGTCAGTCTATCTCAAGGTTCGTGATGCTTACCCAATGTCGGCATTGATGGAGTCTTCTGACTACCATGGTGGTGAGAATTCAAAGTCTTTCATTGGTCTCCACCCTATTGCTCAAGTGAGTATTGAGCATGGCATGGGTAAGTTGAAGTTTCCTGACGGTAAGACTTCGGAACATGTCATTTCAAAGGAATATGGTTCTGCCCAACTTATCAACGATTTCATTGATGAATTTGAAATAACAGGAGATAATAAAGACTATTGTGGTCTTTATGGGTATACCTCATTCAATGCAGTCCGCTATTTTGAGAATATCAATGTAAAGGATGAAACTCAGGCAGAGAATGATGCTCCAGACCTCCTTTATGTATTATATAAGGATATCATTGTCTTTGACCATTTCAACAATAGCATGACTATCATAGAAATGCTTGTGGATGGTGAAGAAGATGACCTTGACCAACTGGAAAGAGACTGCAACTCTCGTGCATATCAGACTTACGACTTCAAGCCCGTAGGTGACTATTGGTCAACCATCACAGATGATGAGCATCGTGAGAATATTCGCAGAGGCATAAAGCATTGTCTTCGTGGTGATGTGTTCCAGATTGTACTTGCTCGCAGATTCAAGCAGAAGTATGAGGGTGATGACTTCAAACTCTATCGTGCACTCCGTAGCATCAACCCAAGTCCTTACCTCTTCTATTTTGACTTCGGTGGTTTCCGTATCTTTGGTTCAAGTCCTGAGACTCATTGCCGCATTACTCACAACAAGGAGAATGGTACTTATCAGGCATACATTGACCCTATTGCAGGTACTACTCCTCGAACTGGCAATAATGAAAAGGACAAGGTTCTTGCCCAATATCTCAAGGATGACCCTAAGGAAAATGCAGAACATGTAATGCTTGTGGACCTTGCTCGTAATGACCTCTCCCGCAATTGCCATGGAGTACATGTGGATTTCTACAAGGATATGCAGTTCTACTCACATGTCATTCACCTTGTGAGTCGAGTAAGTGGAACTCTTGACGAAGGTGCTGACCCAATCAAGGCATTTATCGATACCTTCCCTGCAGGTACACTTTCTGGTGCTCCAAAGGTTCGTGCCATGCAACTCATCTCTGAATATGAGCCTCACAACCGTGGTGCTTATGGTGGATGTATTGGTTTCGTTGGTTTTGACAAGAGTCTTAACCAAGCAATTGTAATTCGTACATTTGTTTCTCGCAACAACGAACTCTGGTTCCAAGCTGGTAGTGGTATCGTTGCAAAGAGTGATGTGGAATACGAACTTCAAGAAGTAAATCATAAACTTGGTGCTTTAAGAAAGGCCATTAATATAGCTGAAACATTATGAAGATAGTAATTATTGACAACTACGACTCATTCACATACAACTTGAGTCACCTCGTAAAAGAGTTAGGAGCAGAGGTTACTGTTTATCGTAATGATCAGTTTAAGATGAGCCAACTCGAAGAGTTTGACAAGATTATCCTTTCTCCTGGACCTGGTATTCCTTGCGAAGCAGGTTTCCTTCTCGATGTCATCAAGACTTATGCAGGTAAGAAACCAATTCTTGGCGTTTGTCTTGGTCATCAAGCTTTAGGAGAAAGTTTTGGAGGTAAACTCACAAACATTGGTGAGGTAGTTCATGGAGTAGCAACTCCTTGTCATATCTGGGTTGAAGATTATCTCTTTGAAGGACTTCCAAAGGACATTGAAATCGGTCGTTATCATTCATGGGTGGTTGACACTGAAGATTTCCCTGAATGTCTTGAGATTACCTCTGTTTCTGATGAAGGTCAGATAATGTCTCTACGCCATCGTGAATATGATATCCGTGGCATTCAGTATCATCCAGAGAGTGTGCTTACTCCTGATGGAAAAACAATTATTGCAAACTGGATAAAGCATTAATAAAATGAAACAATATCTTTTACGCCTCATAAATGGTGAGACTCTTTCGCAAGAAGATACTCACCAAATCATGCTCAACATCGTTCAAGAGCAATACAATGTTCAGCAGATTGCTGCACTCCTTATGGCACTTCAGACTCGTGGTGTCACAGTAGATGAACTGCTTGGTTTCCGTCAGGGACTTCTCGAAACAGGAAAACCAGTTGATTTTGATGACTACAACACACTCGACATTGTAGGTACTGGTGGTGATGGAAAGAACACATTCAATATCTCTACTTGTTCTGCTTTCGTGATTGCTGGTGCTGGTTACAAGGTTACAAAGCACGGTAATGGTGGTTCCACATCTGTCAGCGGTGCAAGTAATGTACTTCAGGGACATGGTGTGAAGTTTACTGATAATATGGACATCTTGAAGAAGAGTCTTGATGAAGCGGGTATCTGCTACCTTCATGCACCTCTCTTTGCTTACGGAATGAAGTTTGTTGGTCCTACTCGTAAGGCACTTGCAGTTCCAACTTGTTTCAACCTTCTCGGTCCACTCGTGAATCCTTGTCACCCAAAGAACTCACTTCATGGTACTGCAAACCAGAGTCAACTTCGCCTTTACACTAATGTTCACCAGAAGATTGGCGACAACTATGGTGTAATCACATCATACGATGGTTATGATGAGATATCACTCACAAGCGGTTTCAAGATTTGTACAAACAACTTCGAGAAGGTTCTTACTCCTGTTGACCTTGGTCTCAAGTATGTTAAGCCTGAAGAAATCTTTGGTGGTGCAACTGCTGAAGATGCAATGAAGATATTTGATGCAGTCCTTGATGGTTCGGCTACTGAGGCACAGAAGAATGTTGTCATCGCCAACTCAGCATGTGGTATCAGCGTCATGGATGCAAACCTCACAATGGATGAATCAATTGCCATTGCTCGCGAATCACTCGAAAGCGGTAAGGCACTTGCAACATTCAAGAAATTTGTTGAAATCAATTCGTAATATTCAATTAACAACTAATAATTAACAATTAACATAGCTGCGTGTAAGTTATGGCTAAAGACATTCTTGAAGAAATTGTTGCTTATAAGAGGATAGAGGTTGCCCAGCAAAAGGAGCAAGTTCCACCTTCTATATTATATAATAAGGTGGAGAAGATGATGGCTGATGGAGATTACTCAAAACTCTCCATGCGTGCATCACTTGCTAACTCTGCTTCAGGTATTATTTCTGAATTCAAACGTAAGAGTCCATCAAAAGGATGGATAAAGGAAGAGGGTAAGCCTGAAATCATTCCTGCTTCTTATAGTGAGAATGGTGCTTCGGCAATCTCAATTCTTACCGATGAGAAGTACTTTGGTGGATGTATGGATTTTGTTCGCATTGCTCGTCCAAACGTAACCTGTCCAATCCTTCGTAAGGACTTCATCGTGGATGAATACCAACTTTTCCAAGCTCGTGAGATTGGTGCCAATGCTGTGCTTCTTATTGCTGCAGACCTCACAAAGGCAGAATGCAAACAACTTGCTAAGACTGCTCACGAACTTGGACTTGAAACTCTTCTCGAAACTCACAGCGAACCAGAACTCGAGTATGTAGGTGACAATATCGATATGGTTGGTGTCAACAACCGCAACCTCGGTACGTTCCATACTGATGTACAAAACTCCTATCGTCTTGCCTCACTTCTCCCAAAGGATTATCTCCTTGTGAGCGAATCAGGCATAAGCAAACCACAGACTGTTCGTGAACTCCGTCAAGCAGGTTTCCGTGGCTTCCTTATCGGTGAGACTTTCATGAAGACTCCTAATCCTGGTGAAGCATTAGCAGAATTCATTAAGGAGGTCACAAAATGATAATCAAGGTTTGTGGAATGCGTGATGCTGACAATATACGTCAGCTCGACGAGGCAAAGATTGCGGATTGGATGGGATTTATCTTCTTCGAGAAGAGTTCACGCAATGTAGAGTCCCTACCCGATTATATGCCAAAGAACTGCAAGCGAGTCGGAGTATTTGTCAACGAGCCAATCGAAGGAATATTGGAACGTGTAAAGACATTTGGGTTCAATCTTGTTCAACTTCATGGCAACGAAACTGCAGAATATTGTGAGCAATTGAGATCGCAACTTCCAAAAGATGTTAAGATCATCAAGATGTTTCAAATTTCTTCTTCAAAGGATTTGATGCCTTGTGGTGCATACGAAACTATTGTCGATTATTTCCTCTTCGAAACCAAATGTGAATCATACGGAGGTAGCGGCAAACAGTTTGATTGGGATATATTAAACATGTATCCAGGTCTTACCCCATTCATCCTCACAGGTGGCATTGGCCCCAACGATGTGGAAAAAGTGAAAGCATTCCATCATCCCCTTTGCAAAGGTATCGACCTCAATAGCAAATTTGAAGTCTCTCCTGCATTCAAAGATATAGAGTTACTAAAGAAATTTATAAATCAACTAAAATAAAACCATCCACCCCCAACCGGATGGACGCCCCCTTTGGGGGTTGGGGGGCTTATTATGAACAGAATAAATAATCTCTTCGCCACAAAGAGCGAGAAAATTCTCTCAATATACTTCTGTGCTGGTCATCCAACACTCGAAGGTACTGCTCAGACCATCAAAACCCTTGAGCAGAAAGGTGTAGATATGATTGAGGTTGGTGTTCCTTTCTCTGACCCAATGGCTGATGGTCCTGTAATTCAGGATGCAGCAACAAAGGCACTCAAGAACGGAATGACCCTCAAGACACTCTTCTCTCAATTAGAGGGAATTCGTCCTGAAGTCAACATTCCTCTTATCCTCATGGGCTACCTCAACCCAATCATGCAGTTTGGTTTTGACAACTTCTGCAAGCGTTGCGTAGAGACTGGCATTGATGGTGTCATCATTCCAGACCTTCCTTTCAAGGACTACCTTGAGGAGTACAAACCAATCGCCGACAAGTACGATATCCGTATCATCATGCTTATCACTCCAGAGACATCAGACGAGCGTATCCGTTTCATCGATGAAAATACAGATGGCTTCATCTATATGGTTTCTTCAGCAGCTATTACTGGTGCCCAAAAGGAATTTAATGATGCAAAGCAGGCATACTTCTCTCGTATCAACGGTATGGGATTGAAGCACCCACGCATGATTGGTTTTGGTATATCAAACAAGCAGACTCTCGAAGCAGCACAGAACAATGCCGCAGGTGCTATCATCGGAAGTAAGTTTGTCAATCTCTACGAAGAAACTCAAGATGCAGGAAAGGCAATGGACATGTTGCTTGATGCGTTGAAGTCATAAGATATGAAGAAAATACTGTTTATGGTTGTGATGCTCATGATGAGCGTTGCAACCTTTGCACAGAGTAGCCAAGCCGTAGCATCCCCAAATGTTGGCTATATCTGCAATACACCCTTGCCATACAAGCCCGACTCGCTCAATGTCCTCTTCGTCGGCAATTCTTTCTCTATCGACACGGCCGCAGGACTCCCAACCATCTTCAAGGACATGAACATACACAATGTAAACGTATATGTTCTTTACAAACCAGGATGTCCTATTAAGACGCATTACGAACTCTTCAAGTCTCGTGAGAAGGCATACGAACTCTATCGCTACAACTACACCGGCGACAAGCGACTTGAAAAGAAGATAAGCATCAATGAGGCTATGAGTGCTTTCAAATATGATGTTGTCATCTTCCAGCAGTATTCGATGGAATCAGGCAAGTTCGAAACATACGAACCATACCTCTCCAAACTCATCCAAGCATACAACACCGTAAAAATTGGTGCACGTACAACTTTTGCCTTCAACCAGACATGGGCAGTCAACTCCAAGAAGAAGGACCTCTATATCTATGGTTCGCAAGAAAAGATGTACAAGAGCATTTGCGAATCGGTGAAGCAGATGAAGGCAGAATCGGGAATCGATGTGATTATCCCTTGCGGAACAGCCGTTCAGAATGCCCGCAACATGAAGAGTCTTGTAATCTACAACGAACTCAATCGTGACGACCTCCACATGGACAACCTCATGGGACGTTATCTCACCGCCTGCACCTTCTTCGAAGCAATCATCACACCCGTCTTCGGACTCAATCTGAACGACACAAATTGCGACTTTGGCAAGAAAAGTGCGAACAATCAGGTGAACTATGCCAACCGCAACCTTCTGAAGAAATGTGCACGACTTGCTGTTGCCAATAATTACGAGGTTTCCGAATTTATCAATGAATAACCACAAAAACAAGGGGGAAAGTCAATATTTTCCTCCTTTTTCTTCGTCATTCCAAAATAAAGTTGTAAATTTGCGTGCTTTTATACGAATAATAAACTAAATAAACAATAAAATGGCAAAGAACAAGGTACAACAACCACAAAAAGAAGAGGAAGTAATAGAGATCACCAAAACCTTGAGTAAGGGTGAAGCTTGGTTCGAACAAAACTGGAAGAAGGTAGTATTAGGTCTTCTCGCACTCATCGTGATTGCAGCAGGCATTTATGGCTACCAGCACATGTCTTCAAGCAAGGAAGCAAAGGCTCAGGCAGCAATCGCAAATGCTCAGTCAGCATTCGCAATGCAACAGTATGAGCAGGCCCTCAACGGTGACGGTGCAGCAGCAGGCTTCACAAAGATCATGAAGGAATACAGCGGTACAAAGACTGCTAACCTCGCTAAGCTCTACGCAGCAATCTGCTACGCACAGACAGGTAAGACTGACGATGCAATCAAGATGTTTGAAGACTACGACAAGCAGGACGATGCAACAATCTCTCCAGCGGCTATCGCAGCACTCGGCAACTGCTACATCCAGAAGGGTAACAACGAGAAGGGTGTAGAACTCCTCCTCAAGGCAGCAAAAACAGCTGACAACGACGCACTCACTCCTGTATTCCTCCTTCAGGCAGGTCAGGTTTATGAGGCAATGAACCAGAACGACAAGGCTCTCGAAATCTACAACCAGATTAAGAAGGACTACTTCCGTTCATCAGTTTCTCAGAACATCGACCAGTACATCGAGCGTGCTTCTAAGTAATTTGATACATCTTTAGATAAAATATTCAGAAGGATGAAGAACACGTTTGGCATTGCCGAACTAACACGTTCTTCATTCTTCTTTTCTTTTTATCTAATCCCTCCCCCATTAATTTCCTCTCTCAATTTTTATTTTTGAATTCTTAATTTTTAATTCCAAAGTGGCAACAAAGAATCATAACCTCTCCGACTACGACATCACCAAAGTACCTTCAGGCGAAGGAATGAAAGTGGGAATCGTAGTGAGCGAGTGGAACGAAAATATCACAGGTGCTCTCCTTGCTGGTGCACTCAACACCCTCAAACTCAACGGCGTGAA
This sequence comes from Prevotellaceae bacterium UBA1716, assembly GCA_002317225.1. Taxonomy (GTDB): domain Bacteria; phylum Bacteroidota; class Bacteroidia; order Bacteroidales; family Bacteroidaceae; genus Minthosoma. The sequence continues at coordinate 8,335 of DCIW01000052.1, forward strand.
GGAAGAAGACATCAAGGTAATGACCGTACCAGGCAGTTTCGAACTCATCTACGGAGCTTCGCAAATGGTAAAGACTGGCGTTGATGGCGTTATCGCAATCGGTTGCGTCATTCGTGGCGACACTCCACACGATCGCTACATCTGTCAAGGCACAACCCAGGGACTCTCACAACTCAACGCAACCCAGGACGTACCAGTAATCTACGGACTCATCACAACCCTCGACATGCAGCAGGCCGAAGACCGTGCAGGAGGAAAGATGGGCAACAAGGGTGATGAATGTGCAGTCACAGTCATCAAGATGATTGATTTTAAGAGAAGAATTGGGTAAGAAAAAGTAAGCCCCTCTTAATGGCAGAACAGAAAACATATTCAAAGGCAAGATCGATAGTGGCATGGATATTCGGTATCTATGCTGCTATTGTCGTACTTTGCAATCTGCCATTCATGCAGCGTGCCTTTGCCGACTGGGCAGCCAACGCACTCGAAAAACAACTCGGCACCAAGGTTGAGATAGGAAGCATCAATGTGGGTTTCCTCAACTATATCATCGTCAACGACCTCCGTGTCGAAGACCTCGACCATAAGGAGATGCTCAAGGTGGCCCGTGTATCAGCATCCATCAACCTTTTCAAACTCATCACAAAAGGTAAGGTGGACATCTCCACCGCCCAACTCTTCGGAACCAAGGCCAACCTATACAAGAAAACACCAAACGACGACCACAATTTCCAGTTTGTAATCGATGCATTCAAGTCGGACGACAAAGAGTCGAAGCCAATCAACCTTCAGATAAACTCCCTTATCGTACGTCACGCCAACATCAACTACGACATCCTCTCCGAACCAGAAAAGACACAATTCGACACAAACCATCTCAAGATACAGAATGCGGGATTCAACCTCTCCCTCAAACAATTCACACCCGACTCGCTCAATGTAACCCTTAAGCGTTTTGCCGCAAAAGAATCAAATTCAGGACTCGACATCAAGGAACTTGCATTGAGTGTGGAAGGCAATGCCGATAGGGTAAAATGTACCAATCTCCTTCTTCGTCTTCCCAAGAGTAAGTTGGAGATTGATACCGTAAACGTACACTACCCCAACTTCTCCAAAGACAAAACATTCACATTTGACAAGACTACGGTCAATGCCTCAGTCACACCTTACGACTTCAAGTTCCTTTCTGACAAGGTCTCTAAAATTGATGACCAAATCACTTTGACCACAACTCTATCTGGTTCGGATAAAGAACTTGATATCACAAACTTATCACTTTCGTCTGCAAACAACGCTCTCAGTGCTGATGCCATTGCAAAAGTGACTGACTACTCCACTTCGCACCCTACTTTCGATGCGAAGATAAACCACATGCACGTTGCCGATGGAGAGGTAGAAAACATCGCTTCGCGTTTCATAGACGACACCTCATCCCTCCAACCCATCTTCCGACTGGGCGAGATAAACTATAACGGAACTCTGACAAAGAATACCGCTTCGCTCAACTCCGAAGGCGAACTCACCACCGATGCGGGAGCACTCACCTACACCGCATCCCTCAGCGACGACAAACTCCTCGATGCAAAAGTTGCGACTCAGAATATCAACCTCAAACAAATCCTTCAGGACGATAAGTTCGGCACGCTCAATATGAATGCCGATGCTGTTATCGACCTCGCCTCGAAAAACAAGATTCCACTTGGCAACATCAAGGGTACAATTTCCAATTTCGAATACTCCGGCTACAACTATTCCAACATCAATCTCGATGTCACAAACAATGCCACCGACATCATTTTGAAAGCCAACTCCGAGGATGAAAACATCAATATCACCCTCGATGGTACACTCTCCAACATAGAGCAGGCCACAAAGAATATCACCGCATCGCTCAACGTCAAGAACCTCAACCCACACGCCCTACACCTCACAAAGGAAATGGCAGGCGAGAGTTACAGTTTCAACCTCGACACCCATGGCAGCTTTGCCGACATCAATAATCTGAGCGGTAATGCCACCATCCACGACATCACCCTCACCACTCCCGACACCAAGCAGAACATCGAAAACATCACCATCGATGCCCTTCTCAATGGTTCGTCAAACCAAAAGATAAACGTATCGAGCGATATACTCGATGCCGACATAACGGGTAGATTCAAACTCGACGAACTCCTTGCCAACTTCCAGAATATCGTTGCCCACCATCTCCCGCTTGTCGTAGAGCAAAAGCCAAGCACATCGGGTGCCGACATAAACTACAACCTCACCTTCTATGATGCACCAATCCTGCACCATTTCATTGATGCAAGCTATAGCGTCGATCGTCCAGTCAACATCAACGGAACACTCAACACCAATGGCAACGTGCTCAATCTGACATGCTACGCACCAAAGGTGACCATAGAAAACAACAAACTTGAGGACGTACATATCCAGTGCTCAAGTTCGAACGCCAATATGACTCTCAAACTCGATGCTGCCAACAACGAAGACGATTCACACACCATAGGAAATATCTTCGCCACAGCTCGTAACAACAAGATAGAGAGCGATATACAACTCAACAACCAGGCTAAGGACAACCTCAAACTCGATCTAATCTCCACCACATCCTTCCATAACGAAGGCGGACACATAAAGACAAATATTGACTTCATGCGTTCCAAACTCGCTATCAACAACGACGATTGGGCAATCTCACCTGCCAAGATATCTTATTGCGACAAACAGGTGGAATGCCGCAACTTCAAGATTTCGAACGGCAACCAATATCTCGAAATCAACGGAAAGGCTTCGCCTAACCCCAACGACTCGCTCGTGGCACGACTCAACGATCTTGAGGTTGCTTATATCCTCGACCTCGTTAACTTCCATTCGGTAGATTTCGGTGGAAAAGCTTCGGGACAAGCCATCGTAAACAATATCTTCGGAAGCCCCGATGCCAATGCCAACCTCTATGTGCGTGATTTCAGTCTTGCGGGTGGAGTGATGGGCGATGCCAATATCCTTGCCCATTGGGATAAGGAGAAGGATGGTATCGCGGTCAACGCACATATCGTCGAAGACTACAGCAGTCAGATAGGACTCACCGGAACGAAGATTGACGTGACCGGAGTGACCGATGTTAACGGATTCATCCTTCCTAAGAAAGAAGAACTCGAACTCCATGTCCTTGCCGACAAAACACCAGCCAACTTCCTCACCGGATTCATAGGATCCATCTTCAAGGACATCGATGGGCGACTCTCGGGTCATGTCGATGTGGTCGGTCCGTTCAACGACATTAACCTCATCGGTGCCGCCACAGCCGACATGTCGCTCAAGTTGGCGGCAACCAAAGTGCCTTATTGCATCAGTGGCGACTCCATCCGTTTGGGTTACCATGAGTTTTTATTCGAAGATATTACGCTGCACGACAAGCAGAACAACGTAGGCGTTCTCAATGGCAAGATGACGCATCGCAACCTTGCCAACTTTACCTACGACTTCAATGCCGACATCACCAATCTCTGTGCCTACAACGAGACCGAATTCAATGCTGACAAATACCTCGCACAAGTATGGGCCAATGGCAACATCCGCGTATATGGATCCGACGGCCATCCTATGTATATCGATGCTGACGTGTCGCCTTGTAAGGGCAGCGTGTTCGCTTACGACTCCGCCACTCCTGATGCCCTCATCAGCAATTCGTTCATCGATTTCCACGATATTACTAACGGCAAGCAAGAGGTTGATAATCAGTCATTCCTTACTATCGAAAAGGATGCAGAATCGTCCGACTCCCTCATTATCAATAAGGGTGATTATCAGTATCTTGGCGACCTCTACATGAATGTCAATATCGACCTCAACCCTAACTGCGAAATTAAACTCCGAATGGACAATACGAAGGACGGATACATCTCCACCTTCGGCAACGGAACCTTCCGTGCCAACTACTACAACAAGGGTTCGTTCCAACTCTTCGGCAACTATAACATCACTTCGGGACGCTATCGCCTCTACCTCCAGGACCTTGTATATCGTAATCTCGACATTCAGGAAGGGTCGAAGGTGGAGTTCAATGGCAACCCGTTCGATGCTAACATACACCTTATTTGTAAGCACGAAATCAACTCCGTGCCACTTTCCGACCTCACAACGACAAAGGCGTTTACATCTAATAATAAGGTGAAAGTAGATTGTTATCTCGACATCACAGGCCATCTCGACAATATGGATCTCTCGTTCAAGTTCGAACTGCCAAACGTGAGCGAAGAGACACGCCAACTTGTACGAAGTATGATCAACTCTGATGAGGAAATGAACAAGCAGATGATTTACCTTCTCGGTTTCCAACGCTTCTACCCTAACGAATTGGCACAGAGCAATATCGAAGAGTACGGTACCCAAGCAGTTAACTCCCTTCTCTCATCCACCATCTCGGGTCAGATTAACCAACTCCTGTCGAATATGATTGGTTCGCGAAGCAAGTGGAACTTCGGAACCGGAATCACGACGGGCGAAAACGGATGGCAGGACCTCGATGTCGAAGGTATGCTCTCGGGCCGTCTGCTCAACGACCGCCTGCTCATCAACGGTGCTTTCGGCTATCGCGACAACTCACTCACCAACCAAGCCAACTTCATCGGCGACTTCGAGGTGAAATACCGAATTTGGGAGAATGGCGACTTCTATGCCAAGGCATACAACCAGACCAACGACCGCTATTTCACCAAGGCAACGCTCAACACACAGGGCATCGGCGTGAGTTTCCAACACGACTTCGAGAAGTACACCTTATTTAATATATTCCGCCGCAAAGCAACCCAACCCGCAGATACTATCCAACAAAAGTCGGGCGATTGACCTTTTTCTACCATTTCTATTGCACGTTATTGGTAAAAAATTACTACCTTTGCAAAAATTTAAACTCATGATACAAAACAACCGATACATATTGGATGAGCTTGGTGCCACCGTCGAACTCGCTTCCTTCCAGACCGAAGGGGGCGTGGCAGAGCATCATGCCATCATCCATGTTGAACCACGAGGCGATGTCTTTCTACGTCAGTACGAGCGTCTTGTGAGTGCTGAGGAAGAGTTGATGAAGATGGATGGAATGAAAGATGCCAAACCAATCTTCAAGCGTTATTTCCTCTCCGATGCAACCAATCAGGCTCTACTCATGCCTCAAGATGGCACATGTGCCGTTTCTTTCATCCAGCAGGCACCACTCGACGGAAGCAAGGTCGCTCTCTGGATTTATCTTCAGGAAGGAACCGAGGTGACTTGCGAGGAAGGCAAAACTACTGTAGTTGAGCACAACGGATATAAGGACCTTTGGACTATGGGCATCCATAGCAATGTGGACAACTCGTACATGCAGACTTGGAAAACCCTCTTCGAGTACATCGACATTCTCAAGCGCCATGATGCAACACTCTTCAACAACTGTATCCGCACTTGGTTCTTCGTTCGTGATGTCGACACTCAGTATGGTGGACTCGTAAAAGCACGTCGCGAATGTTTCCTCGAACAAGGTCTCACTCCTCAAACTCACTATATTTCGTCAACTGGTATCGGTGGCAATCCTGCTGATCCTAAGGCTCTTGTCCAACTTGGTGCATACGCCATGACTGGTTTCGAACCAGAGCAGCAGAAGTATCTCTATGCACTCGACCACTTGAACAAGACTATCGAGTATGGCGTAACCTTCGAGCGTGGAACTCTCTTCAACTATGGCGACCGTTCCCATATCTACATCTCCGGAACTGCATCAATCGACAACAGAGGCGAAGTGCTCCATGTAGGTGATATCGTCAAGCAGACCGAACGAATGTGGGAAAATGTGGAAGCCCTCCTCTCCGAAGGCGAAATGTCCTACGACGATGTGATGCAGATTATCGTCTATCTTCGCGACACCGCTGACTACGATGTTGTCAGTCGCATGTTCCGCAAGAAGTTCCCAAACACTCCTTACGTCATCACCCTCGCCCCAGTCTGCCGTCCTACATGGCTCATCGAGATGGAGTGCATCGCGGTTCAGAAGCGTGAGAGCAACTTCCGCAAGTTCTAATGCCCTTCCACTTTGCCCTCCCATACAGGCAAAAACTTACAGCAACTAACTTTCAAACTTGAAATAATATAAAAAGAGCGTGTCGCAATCGGCACGCTCATTTTTTATTTATGAAATATATCTCCTTATAACCCAATTATTTCACGAAAGCAACAGATGGAAGTGAGTTGCTTACAGGGTATTTGGATGCTGGGAGAGTGATTTTGCTTGTTGCCTTAATAGACTGACTCGACGAACCGACATGGATGATATATTCGCCTGCATCAACAACCCATGCAGATTGCGATTCATCAAACGAAGCAAGGTCGGCAGCAGCAAAACGGAGAGTGACAGTCTCTGATGCACCAGGAGCGAGAGACGAAGTCTTGGCGTATGCCTTGAGTTCCTTCACAGGTTTGTCGAGTTTGCCGGCAGGAGCAGCCACATAAAGTTGTACCACTTCCTTTGCCGCCATCTTTCCAGTATTCTTAACAGGTATAGTCACGACGATATCATTACCCTGCTTCTCAACTTTTGCCGATCCAAACTCGAAAGTGCTGTACGAAAGGCCATAACCGAAAGGATATGACACCTGCATATCTTCCTTCTCAAACCAACGATAACCCACATAAATGCCTTCGCGGTAGTTAGTGTAGTCGTAAGTCTCGCGTGGCTCAGTCTTCTCAGCCTCCTTACCCATGAATGTGCTGAGGTCAAGTTTGAAATTCTCTGCACGAGGGAAATTGAGGCTCGAAGCATGATCGTTGTAACTGAGAGGCCAAGACATAGGGAGTTTGCCAGAAGGCGAAACCTTTCCTGTCAAAACATCTGCAACCGAATTGCCACCTTCCTGTCCAGCTTGCCATGCGAGGAGGATAGCGTCAGGAGTGTTTTTCCACGAAGCAGTCTCGATGACACCACCGATATTGAGCACAACAACGCACTTCTTGCCTGCCGCCTTGAAAGCACGACTAACTGTCTCCACAAGTTCATGTTCCTCAGCAGAGAGGTTGAAGTTGGCAACTGTACGGTCGAGGAATTCGCCCGAAATGCGTCCCAAAGTGATGATTGCCACATCGTTTGCCTCTACTGCAGCTTTGAGTTGTGCTTCGGTAGGGAGAATTTCAGCAGGAAGTGGTTGTGGGAGGAAACTCATAAGATGGCTTAAAGTATCGTTTGCAGCAGCTTTAGCAGCCTTTTCAGCATCACATTTTTCCTTGTAGTCGGCATAAATCTTCTGGAGTTTTGCATCAGCTGTGATGCCAACATTCTTCAGGCCATCAAGGAGAGAGACTGTATATGCACGGTTCACATTGCCCGAACCCGTACCACCAGCGATGAAGTCGTATGAAGTGATGCCGAAGAGAGCGGCAGTCTTCACGTTAGCAGCGAGTGGAAGTGCATTGTGGTGATTCTCAAGGAGAACCATACCTTCAGTAGCACTTTGGCGGGTCACTGCAGCATGTGCCTGAAGGTCAGGTTTGTTGCTGAACTTATACTTATTGAATCGAGGTGTACGAACGATGTACTCGAGGATGCGACGAACATTGCGGTCAAGGTCCTTCATGTCAAGAGTTCCGTTCTTCACAGCATCGATAATCTGATGATACTGACTTGGTCGGCCAGGCTGCAACATATCATTGCCCGCATGCATCTGGGCAGCACCATCCTTACCACCGAACCAGTCGGTCATCACAACACCTTTATAGCCCCAGTCGCCACGGAGGATAGTCTCAACGAGTTCGGCACTCTCAGATGTGTATGTTCCGTTAATCTTATTATAAGAAGTCATGATAGTCCATGGATCCGACTCCTTAACCGTAATCTCAAATGGTTTGAGATAAATCTCGCGGATGGCACGAGTTGAGATGATGGCATCATTGCCTGTGCGGTTAGTTTCCTGATTGTTGAAGGCAAAGTGCTTGACCGATGTACCAACGCCGTTTGCCTGAACACCACGAACGTAAGCGGCAGCAGTCTTGCCGGCTACGAGTGGGTCTTCGGAATAGTATTCGAAGTTACGACCGTTGAGTGGGTTGCGGTGGATATTCTCAGCTGGAGCAAGGAGTACATCTGCACCATATTCGAGCACCTCCTTACCGATGGCACGACCAACCTCTTCAACGAGTTGTTGGTTCCATGTGCTGGCAAGCAATGTGCCGATAGGGAAATGTGTGCAGTAGTAAGTCTTCTTGTCGCCTTCGCGAGTCGGATTGATACGTAGTCCAGCAGGTCCGTCGGCAAGCACTGTGGCAGGAATGCCGAGTCGCTTGATAGCATGAGTCGAACCAGCGGCACCAGGCACGAGTTCTGCCTGAGCACCGATAGTGGCTGAGAGGCCTTCTTCGCCACTGTCCATACCAACACCAACCACGAGCGCTGCCTTCTCTTCGAGGGTCATGGCCGCTATCACTTGGTCGATATTTGTCTTCTTGAGTTTTGGGTTTGCCGCATTGGCATTGAGTGCAAATGCTGCCATTACTGCTATCATTGCAGTTTCTAAAATATTCTTTTTCACGGAATTATGAATTAAACATTATTATTCAAATTATGAATCACTTAAAAATCTTCTGTGCGAACTCCATAAAGTATGTTCTCCAGTTTCTCCAGATATGACCGCCTTCAGTTTCGCGATAAGTGTATGGATAATTCTTTTCGTCCATATACTTGCGTAGGTCATCGCAACCTTGTTTCAAGAAGTCAGTCTTGCCCATACCAATATAATAAAGGTAAGGTCGATTCTTAGCGGCAAACTGAGTTGCCATCTGCTTGTCGAAATTCACATATACAGGACATGTTCCTTTCTCGTCTTTTCCGCGTCGGCCATCACCCACACTTGCACCAGAGAAAAGTCCTACATATCCATACTGCCCAACATAATATTTAGATATGTGCTGAGAGTGGAACGAACCCATCGAAAGTCCTGCAATGGCACGATGACGTTTGTCGTTGAGAGTGCGGAAATTTGACTCCACATACTTGCGAATCTCTGGGAATGAGAGTTCGAAGGCAGCCTCTTTCATACCTTCCTTCACACCGCCCATCACCATTTCTGGTTGCTTGAAACCGCCCGACTTCTGACCTGGTGCAGCTTCTTCGTATGCATTGCCGTTGGTCATTACAAGAATCATCGGTTCTGCCTTACCCGCTGCAATGAGATTGTCAAGTACCTGAGTCACACGACCTTGAGTGTACCATGCTTCCTCATCGCCACCACTTCCGTGGAGCAGATAGAAAACAGGATATTTCTTGCTCGAAGTCTCATAACCGGCAGGAGTGTAAATCGTCATTCTTCGTTTCATCTTGAGCGAAGGACTGTCGTACCAGCATGTGCGAACCGTTCCATGAGGCACATCATTTACCGAGAAGAGATCGCCTTGGTCACCTTTCTCATTTGAGATGATGAAGTAGTTGGTAAGAGTCTTCACATCACGGTTTACATATACATTCTGAAGGTCAATCTGCTTCTGTCCATCAACTATGAAACTGTAACAGTAATAGTTAGCATCGAGTGGTTTAGGGGTGGTGTATTCCCAAATCCCATTATTGCCTTCCTTGAGATCGGCAGGAATATTTACCGCCCATTTACCATTTTGGGTGTCGATAAGTCGCTGAGGTAGGAAATCGCCGTCCACCTGCACACTTACTGCCTTAGGGGCATGAATTCTGAAAGTTACGGTGTTGTCAGCGTTGATTTGAGGTGACACGATACTGCTTCCGTCAAAGAGTGCCTGTTGTGCGTTCATCACACCGGAGGCAAATGCCATAGCGGCCAAAAGGATAATTTTTTTCATTAGTATTGTTGATTAAGTATTATAGTCTTCAAACTTGACAATGCCCAAATTGCTTATCATTCACGTGCAAAGATAGTGAAAAAAACAGATTTTTCGATTATTCTTTACGAAATATGTTATATTTTGTAATATTTGTTTTATCTTTGCGTAAAATAATTGAGAAAATACAACTCAAGTTTCATTCGAGAAAGGAAATTGAGTGACACTATAAAATCATTGCATTAAAAATTCAGCGATTATGAAAAAGACAATATTACAAAACTTGTTCAGCCTCAAGTCTGCGGCAATCGTTGCGGCAATATGTATGTATTCGTCGATGAATGCACAAAAAATCATAACCGTGCCGTTCAATGGTATTGTGACTGATGTTACGGGCCAACCCATCAAGAAAGTAAAGGTCTACAACTACGATCCTAAGCGATTTACTTTTACCGACAAAAAAGGAAAGTTCGGACTTACAAATGTGAATGCCACCGACACCATACATCTTGTATATAAGAAGAAGCAATACGACTTCCCTGTGAACGGAAAGAAGAGCATGCGTATCAAACTTGCCGACCAACTCCTTCAGGTTGAGGAAGATGAAGAATTGGTAAACCTTGGTATGATGTATGTAAAACGTCGTGAATTCAATGGTTCGTCATCGGGACTCAATGGTGAGGAACTCGTTCGCATGGGCTATTTGGATATTGAGTCGGCAATAGTGGAGAGAGTGCCGGGAGTGTCGAAGATAGGCGGAAAGATGATTATCCGCGGAATCAATTCCATCACATTGAACAACGAGCCACTTTATCTTGTTGATCAAGTGGAGGTGGCTTCGCTGAGTTTCGTTAACATACACGATGTGGATCATATCGAAGTTATCAAAGATGCCAACATGTACGGTGCCAAAGGTGCCAACGGCGTTATCATCATAACCACTAAGCGTGGAAAGTGAATCAAGGGAGGGTGTATCGCATTGATACACCCTCCCTTGTGCAATTTCTTCACTTCAATTGAAAGTGAGGACGGACTGCCTTTTGATCATTTATCTTTTGGTGAATGTTCGGTTTGAGAAACTGAGGGTTCCTTCTGGATCGATTTGTTCATCAGGGAAGAATTCTACTATCATTTCGTCACCTTGGCGGACAGCATTAACGTACACAAGTGGATTGCTGCCATTTTTCTTGTTAGATGAAAATGCGTATACATTCACCTCTGGGTCGTACATGTATGTACCCACATAAATTTTATATGTATCACTATCCGTCAAGCTACCAACTTGGAAAGAACCAGTGTAGAACTTGTACTTTTCATTTTCAGTTGATAGTGTGCTTGTTAATGTTAATATGTAATTTCTACCATCTACAGTGCCTTTCCATTGACCATCAAGAGATTTTGGGTTTAGCGTAAACTCGTATTCAAGCCACGTTTCCCCGCCTGCAATGATGGTGAAAGTGCAATATGTCATTTGATCGAGTTGCTTGAGGGCTGTGTCGAATTCGGATGTTGCAATTTCGCTGATAGCCTTCTTGAGTTCTGCTTCCTTGTTGCTATAGTATGAAATAGTGATATTAAAATTTTTGGTTTCAACTTTCGCAAGGTCTCCGACATTTTTTTGGAATACATCGGCAATGGTACTTCCCATTTTGCTAATGTCCTCCGAATAGCATGTGCCTTTTAATTTGAACTCAATGGTTTTTGCTTCACCTTGAGGTTCTGGTTCTGGCTCTGGTTCTGGTTGCTCAGGAGTAGGTTGAGGAGAGTCATTTTTTTCCTCATCCTTGTTGCATGAGGTTAAGGAAATTGCACAGACTGCCATCATGGCGATAAGTGCGAGAGTAAAAATTTTCTTCATACTTTTTGGGGGTTAATCAGTTATGTTTGTTTTTGAGATATTTCCGTGGAGTTATATTTTGATGCAAAGTTATTAAAATTTTAAATATAGTTAAATAGGAAAAGTCCTATAATCTTGAGAAAATACCCTAATACTATCTATTACTATCCAGTAAAACTCTTTTTTACGTCACGCAGAGCCGCAGAGTTCGCAGAGTTTTCAAGTCAGTTTAGCGAGAGTCGCAGGCTTTGGCTCGTACCGAGCTACGCGGCAGAGATCGCAGAGACCATCCGGTTTGCTGTAGAATACTGTGCGCCAGCCTCTGCGTAAAGTGCATCAGGCACCTCAGCCTTCTCAACTCCCCCTTTGGGGGAATGGGGGACTTCATGTGCAACCTCTGCGAACTCTGCGGCTCTGCGTGACCTATAAACGAATACCACCATCGCCCTCTTGCTCACACTTATCACACATTTCCCACAAATCATTTGGTCGAACAAAAAATAAGTTGTACTTTTGCAACTAAACAGACAAATAACTAAACCTAACCAACTCATTATGAAGAAATCGCTTCTTACATTATTATGCAGCATTCTTTGTCTATACAGCCATGCACAGTCATCAGCCTTGACCACGCACGACTTCTTTTATGCGGGCGAGTCGAAGGCCATCCGAATGTACATCGTAAAGAACGGACAATTGACGTGGTCGTACAACAATCCCAACTGGCGCGGCGAAATCAGCGATGCCATGCTACTGACCGACGGTAACGTACTTTTGGCACATCAGTTTGGCATTGCAGAAATCGACAAAGACAAAAATACCCTTTGGCATTTTGATGCGCCCCAAGGCACCGAGATACATACCATCCAACCGATAGGCAACAACCATGTGGTGTTCGTTCAAAACGGCACTCCAGCCAAGGTGCGTGTGATGCAAATTCCTGAATGTAAGATAGTTCATGAGTTTGAAATTCCAGCATCGCAGAACGTACACGGACAGTTTCGTAATGCACGCCTATCTACTCGCGGCACACTTTTAGTCTGTCACATGGGACAAAACTACGTGGCCGAATACAGTGTGCAAGGCAATGAACTCTGCCGATGGAACATCCCCGGACCTTGGTCGGTGAGCGAGGTAGGCAAAGAGCATCTGCTCGTTGTCGGCAAGAAGGGTGCTGTGAAAGAACTGGCACGTGATGGGAAGGTGGTTTGGGAACTCACCAACCCCGCCCTCGACATATCCCAAGCGCAGAAGGCTGTACGACTGAAGAACGGAAATACCATCGTAAACAACTGGTGGAGCGAATGGGGCACGACACCTCTCGATTCCCTCAACACACCCGTTCAGGCAGTGGAAGTCGATTCGAAAGGACAGGTGGTATGGACGCTGAATTCGTGGAAGAATCCCGACCTTGGTCCATCCACAACCATACAGCCACTCGACCAGTTGGTCAATCGTAACCGCTTGTTCTTCGGCCACTTCAACGGCAGATGGCCCAATCTGATGTGCGAGCCAAACAAACCGCTCGGCGAAGGCAGGGGCATCCATCCGGGAAGGGTGGCATGGGTTCACTCTCCGGGTGTTGCCACTTGGGACGGCACAACAGGATTGTGGGTGGAAGACCGCTGGAACTCCCAAGATAAGGCTGACCATATGGTGGTCGGTGCGGTGAAGAGCGTAGCGGGCGAGACGAATGCTGGAAATGCGTGGAAAGCTCTGTTCCGCAACTTCAACGATTCTCACAATCGCGGAAACCGTGGTTACAAAAAGGGTGAGTCAATTGCGATAAAACTCAATATGAACAATGCCATTACGCATCACGACACCATCGAACTCAACTCCTCTCCTTTCATCACCCTTGCCCTTGTGCGCAGCCTTGTCAAGGATGCCAAAGTGCGCCAGCAGGATATTGTGGTATGCGAACCAAGTCGTGCCATTACCGACAGCATTTACAACAAGATTCACCGCGAGTTTCCCGATGTCCGCTTTGTCGATAACATTGGAGGCGAAGGCAGGGAGAAGTGCGAATACTATCCTGAGCAAATCAAGTACTCGGTGGATAACGGAAAGATGGCGCGCGGAATAGCGAAGTGTGTGGTCGATGCAGACTATGTCATCAACTCTGCCTTGCTGAAGACTCACAGCGGTCCGGGTGTCACTCTGACGGGCAAGAACTGGTATGGTGCCACCGATATCAGTCTCCTTTGGCGACAGAATGCACACAATAATGTCAGTCAGGACAAGCGCAATGGCAAACCCGCATACAAGACATTTGTCGACTGGATTTCCCATCCTGATTTAGGCGGGAAATGCCTGCTCTTCCTTATAGATGGTACGTATGGTTCGCGTGATGTGAACGGCAAACCTTTCCCTAAATGGCAGAAGGCACCATTCAACAACGAATGGGCGTGTTCGCTGATTCTCTCGCAGGATCCTCTTGCTGCTGATGCCGTGGCGATGGACATGCTCATCAACGAATGGCCGGAGTTCGGCAGCATGAACTATTGCGACGAATATCTTCTCGAAGCGGCTACGATTCCAAACACGAATAGCGGTACCCAATATCTGCAGAACGGCAAACCGCTCACCCGCCCTCTCGGCCTCTTCGAGCATTGCGACAAGCAAGGCCGATACACCAAGATTGATTTACAGTACATTAAGCTCACCCCATGATTAGTCCCAAGACTTTCCTCACCCTCATATTATCCCTCATGTCGTTGTCTATCAATGCACAACGATATTATCTCTCAGGCCACGATTCCGACTCACCAAAACAATGGGATTTCTATTGCTCAGCCGGACAGAATGCAGGCAAATGGAGCAAGATCAATGTGCCATCATGCTGGGAACTCCAAGGCTTCGGCGAATACACATACGGACGTTTCTACAAGACTCCCGGTCTCAATCCAAGCACCGAAACAGGCAAGTATCGCACCGCGTTCACCATATCAGGACAGAAAAGTGAGGATACCATCTACCGACTTGTCTTCGAAGGCTCCATGACCGATACCCAAGCATGGATAGATGGCAAACCCGTCGGCCCCGTTCATCAAGGAGGATTCACCGAGTTCTACTACGACGTGACACCACTCATCACTCCAGGCAAGCGCCAACAACTCGAAGTGCTCGTATCCAAGGAATCCGCCAATAAGAGTGTCAACTCAGCCGAACGCCGTGCCGACTGGTGGCTCTTCGGTGGCATCTACCGCCCTGTATATATCGAGGCAATGCCCAAGCACCACATCGAGAACCTCGCTATTGATGCACGCGCCAATGGTGATGTTTTCGTAAACCAAAAAGGACTCACGATGACCCTCGACGGACGTAATGTGCCCTACGACGACCAAGCCGGTTGCTACCATTGCGGCAATATCCGCACGTGGGATCCGGAACACCCCAATCTCTATACCGCCACGTTTTCGCTCAGCGACGGTTCGCATAGCGTAACACAGAAGATTGGCTTTCGCACCATTGAGTTTCGCGAACATGATGGCATATATCTCAATGGCACACGACTCGTGGTGAAAGGCACCAACCGGCACTGTTTCCACCCTGAAAAAGGCAGGGCGACAAGCCGTGCGGAGAGTTTGAAGGATGCCTTGCTCATCAAGCAGATGAACATAAATGCCGTAAGGTGCCATTATCCCAGCGACCGCCATTTTCTTGAGATTTGCGACTCCATCGGACTTCTTTACCTCGATGAGTTTCCGGGCTGGCAAACGCATTACGACGATACCACCGCCCATAAACTCCTTCCCGAGTTCATCCATCGCGACATGAATCATCCTTGTGTCTTCATCTGGAGCAATGGCAACGAGGGCGGATGGAACACTTCTGTCGATCATCTGTTCAAGGAGATGGACATTCAGCAACGCAAGGTCATTCACCCTTGGAGCGATTTCGATGGCATCGACACCCACCACTACCCTGCTTATCAGACAGGCACTTATCGTTTGCAGAACGGACAGAATGTGTTTATGCCAACGGAGTTTCTGCATGGAAAATACGACAAGGGACAAGGGGCTGCCTTGGAGGATATGTGGAATCATTGGACAGTCTCGCCTCGTTTCGCGGGAGGATTCTTGTGGGCTTATGTCGACGAGGCTGTTCGACGCACCGATATGCCTACGGGCAAATCTAAAGGCAAGCGCTTCGGGCAGAAAGGGTTCGACATAAAGGACTGCATTCTCGATAGCGATGGTGGCAATGGTCCCGATGGCTGCATGGATCCTTACCGTCAACCCGAAGGCAGTTTCTTCACCATTCGCGAGATTTGGTCGCCGGTATTTATCGACCATCTTGATGTCACGCCTTCGTTCGACGGGCGCATCCTCGTGAGCAACCGCTACCTCTTCACCAACCTCAGCGAATGCTCTATGATTTATAAGGTAAAAAAGACCACGGGCGATATCATTGCAGGGGGAGAGGTTCGTCTTCCATCCATCGCACCCAATGAGACTGCTTATGCATCGTTTGATGTGCCTCAAAACTTCCGCGAGGGTGATGTGCTCGAAATCTCTGCCTACAACAAGGACCAAGAACTCTGCACATGGACTGCCCCAATACACCGTGCCGAAGAGCAGTCGAGTGGCATCAATCTCACGATGGCACGACTGATGGAAAAGGCTCCGTTGGAGGTTATCCCTGTGGGAATGTCGAAGATTGACGACATCAAATGGTACGAACTGCCTGATGGTTCGTATTATATGGATGCACATATACTTTATAATGAGCGTACTGCATCGCTCACCGACGAAAGCAAATGGCAGGTGGGAGTGTCGTTTGCCTATCCTGAAGAGGCGGTCGATTCTGTTCGGTGGGAAGGCAGAGGTCCTTACCGCGTTTGGCGTAACCGCCTGAAAGGACAGCAGTTCGGACAGTGGGCATTAGCATATAACAACACCGTCACGGGACAATACAATTCGGCCGATTGTCCGATATATCCGGAGTTCAAAGGTTACCGCAGCGACCTTCGTTGGATGGAGATAATCAATAAGGACAAGAGTCGTTTCAAGGTGACCTCCATCACCGAGAATCTCTATTTCCGACTCTTCACTCCCGAAGAGGCGATAGACCAGACCCCAGGCGAGATGGGCGGAATGCAAGAGGACAATCAGCGCAAGCAGGAGCGCACCATGATTCCTTTCCCCAAAGGCGACATCTCCTTCCTCCTCTCCATCCCTCCTATGCAGAGCTACAAACCTCTTGACCAACTCGGTCCCCACAGCCAGCCCGACAACATCCGCATCAAATCCGGTGATGCCGGTTTCCACATCCGACTGATAATCACCCATTAATAAAATGGAAATACCTACTTATTTCTGCACTGCAAAACTTCTTTTTCCCTAACATTAAGCAAAAAAACAGAAGAATAATTTGTGATGTGAACAATTATATATATCTTTGCACCAATACTATAACCCTTAAAAATACCTAAGCGATGAAGATTAATGTTAACCCCACATCCCGCAGCCTTGGAGCAACACATAGCCCCAAGCCATTCAGCACGCATTTGCTGACCCTCCCAAAACACCTCGTCATGCTCATCCTGATGACGCTCACCACCACCCACGCATGGGCAATTAGTGGTGAAGGTACGTCGACCAATCCGTTCAAGATCTACGATGCCAGCGACCTACGTTATTTCAGCCAATTCGTCAACACGCTGAACGCCGGTGCATGGGCCGAACTTCACGACAACATCGACGACCTCGGTGGCTGGACCCCTATCGGCACCTCCTCCCGACCATATACCGGCACTTTCGATGGCCGTGGGCATAGTATCTCCGACATGAACATCCAGACGTACACCTCCTCATACCAGGGTTTCTTCGGCTGCATCGAGAATGCCACGGTCAAGAACTTCTCCCTCAGCGGCAGCATGACCTCTGGCAAGACGATCGGTAACGAATCGGACACGAGTAGAGGCTCGGCAACGGTGGTAGGCTCTGCCCTCGGTTCGTCGCTTGTCGAAAATGTCTCCAGCAGTGTCAATTGGGATATCTCCAATGCCACGCAGACCCACTTGGGCGGCATAGTGGGCAACTTGTCTGGCACCACCACCGTCCGTGGTTGCACCTATACCGGCACGATGAATGCCGGGCAATCGAAGGATTGTCTGGGCGGTATCGTGGGCTATGCCAAACCCAGCTGTGCCACCAGCATCATCAACTGCTTCTTCAGTGGCAAGATTTCCACTTCACCTGATAAAAGCATAGCACCTGTTATAGGTGGCATATTGGGCTATATCAGCGACGGAAGCGGCGTATTCGGCGGCATCCGTGGCTGCTACTCCTGCGGAACGCTAAGCGCAGGCGAAGCACAGACCACCTATGTGTCGGGCATCATCGGCTTAGCCAAAAACAAAAGCATACACGACAACAACGTCTGCAACAACTACTACCTCAGCGGTACCGCCAGTCGGGCTATTGTCGTCGAATCGGGAGCGTCCTTCGATGCCACCACTAACAAGGCCATCACCATCAGCGTGAAGCCTAACTACACGAGCTGGGGCAGCGCTGGCTTTTACTACGTCAATCCTACTGCCACCACCCTCACACAGATCGAGGTATACGCTTACAGTACGAACTCTAACTGTAGCTTTAACCGATGGTCTGACAAGGGAGCGCAGAACCATCGGGTGACAGTGAATGGCAACATCAACCTCACTGCCATATTCGACGGGGTTCAGGTCGTGAATGAAGGCAACACGCTGAAATTCTGGTTCATCGGCCAAAAATACGGCGTTACAACCTATTCGTTACCGTCTGGCGGAATCCCGGATTGGTGCGTTCCTTTGAGAGAGGTCATATATAACATCCATTTCGACAAAAGCTTCCGCAATTATCGCCCCACCAACTGCTCCAAATTGTTCTATGATTTGTACAACGTGGAGAAAATCGAAGGCTTGGAGTATATCAACACATCGCAAGTGACAAACATGAGTGGCATGTTCTTTAATGTAGGCTGTGAAAAGAAAGCCCTAAAGTCGCTCACCATCAACAAATTCGATACAAGCAATGTGACAGATATGTCGGATATGTTCAATAGATTTTACGCAAATTCGCTTGAACTTCGCAATTTCGATACGAGAAATGTGACTAACATGTCGAATATGTTCTGTAATTCAAATATCCAAAAACTCACTATCGACAAATTCGACATGAGTAAAGTAACTGATGCCACCGACATGTTCTTATCCTGTCATAACCTCGACACTCTCGTCCTCAGGAGTATTCCGTACTTGAAGGATGGAACATTCAACACTAAGTTCAGGGGTAAGACGGTGTACTGTATTCTCGATGCTAACTCAACAGTATACGAAGGCACCAACTATCTGCCAGAAATCACCAACTGCAACCACTATTTCTACAATCAGAATCCTACAGATGACGGCATCTGCAGCATCTGCCATAAACAGGCACCGAAAGACGGATACTGCGAGATATCCGATGCAGACCAGCTGCTATGGTATCTAAATAATGCTGAAAACAAAATGATAACGAGCAACGCCCGTCTGATGAATGACATCGTCATCAATGATGGCACCTTCGACGCAAATGGCAACTATACAAAGGGCAAAAGCGGAAGGCAGTTGGAAAAAGGTTTTATGACAGGAAATGGGTTACAGAATGCCACTTTCGATGGCAATAACCACGCTATTGTCGGTCTGTATGGCATTAGCGATGCTGAATGCGGATTGTTTGCAACAATGGACAAAGCCATGGTCAAGAATCTCACCCTCAAGAACTGCTACCTAAAGAGTACAGGAGATCATGTCGGCGCTATCGGTGGGTACGCATATCAGAGTGAAATCAGCAACTGCTATGCCACCGACTGCCACATCGAGGGCGAAGATAATGTGGGCGGCATCGTGGGTGAACTTGTTGGAGAAAGCACCATCACACGCTGCGGCAGCAATTCGACGGTAAAAGGTAATAAATGTATTGGCGGTATATGTGGTTTAGTATCTTGTACTGGAGAAGTTGTGCGATATGATCTTACATATGAATCATGCAATGTATTAGAGATACGTCCTTTTACTCTCACCAACTGTTACGCCACGGGTACCGTGGTAGGAAAATTAGATTATGTCGGAGGTATATGCGGTCTAGAACGTAATTTCGTAGATGACTTTCAAGTTTTTGATAGAACAATCGTCCTTCCAGGTAATCTCAGCAATTGCATTTTTACCGGTCAAGTGACAGAAGGTGGCAAGGGTATCTGTGGCAGTATTTATGACGCTAACCAGGTAACCCTCTGCTATACGACCGTTGCAGATACTGGTGCCGACAGTCAAGACCGCTGCGTCGAAGGCAAGGTATCTCTCGACCGCTTCAAAAGTGGTGAGATTGCATGGCTGCTGAATGGCTCAGTTCCTGTTGCAGTGAGTTACGATGATCAATTTGTTAAACACACAACTATCGGCGAATGGCAACCCGGCTCTACCGACGGCACCCAAACATGGTATCAGAAGATCGGCACAGATGTCACACCACGATTCGAAGGACCGACGGTGTTCTACGACAAAGATAAAGCCTTCTACTACAACCCGAAAGGTTACGACCTCAATAATGACGGCAAGATCACCATCGCCGACTTCACCCTCCTCATCGATGCCCTCCGCAAAGGCACCACAACTCCCGACATGGATGTCGATGGCAAACCAGGCGTCAACATCAATGATGCCAAGGCCCTCGCCAACCTCATCCTCAACCTCCCAATCTAAACCAAAAGTGAATCAAGGGGTCAGACCCCTTGATTCACTTTTTAATGTATTTCACGACGAAGATGATGATGGCGATGATAGCCAAAATCATGATTTTGTCCTCGGGCGGTTTCGTGGTGGATTCAACGAAAATGTCCTTCTTCATTCCAA
>DCIW01000208.1 GCA_002317225.1 Prevotellaceae bacterium UBA1716
GCGGTCGCTCTCAGTCTGACTATGAGGCGAAGAATACTTCTCGAGCATGACACGCTTCTTGTTTTTAATAGAAAGGAGGAGTTTTTCGGTCTTATTACCAATCACCTTTGCCACATTGCCTTCTCTCTCGATATCCACTCCATATACTCTACGCAACTTATTGCGGAGCGAATTGGCAGCAGCATTGGTATTCTCATTGGCGATGATGCAAGAAGAGATAAACTGCAGTTCTTCTTCGCTGAAATATACCGAATTATTTACCTTATTAATAAAAGGAGAATCTACACTTACGGTAAATACATTGTTCGAACTGTTTATCTCAAAACCGGCATAACGGTAGTTCTCGATATACCTAAAAAAAGTGCGACGAGATATACCTACCTCGTCGCAAATATTCATAAGAGTAGCGTGCTTATTGCCAATAAGGCGTTCAAGCACCTTCATCTGCTTGGAAAAAACTTCAAATTCCAATTTAACCTCTAACTATTATTTGTTATTTGAATTAGTCCTTAATCAAGCACTTACCAGTCATCTCTGCAGGCTGCTCAAGTCCCATGATGTGGAGGATTGAAGGAGCAACGTCAGCGAGGACACCTGCTTCAACCTTTGCGTCCTTATTCTCTGTAACGTAGATGAATGGAACTGGGTTGAGAGAGTGAGCAGTATTTGGAGTGCCATCAGCATTGAGAGCGTTGTCTGCATTACCGTGGTCAGCGATGATGATAGTCTCGTAGTCAGCAACCTTAGCAGCCTCAACTACCTCGTTTACACACTGGTCAACAGCAACAACAGCCTTCTCGATTGCCTCATAAATACCTGTGTGACCAACCATATCACCGTTAGCGAAGTTAACTACGATCCAATCGTACTTCTCTGTCTTGATTGCTTCAACGAGCTTGTCCTTTACTTCGTAAGCAGACATCTCAGGCTTGAGGTCGTAAGTAGCAACCTTTGGAGAGTTCACGAGGATACGGTCTTCACCTTCGTATGGAGTCTCACGACCACCATTGAAGAAGAATGTAACGTGAGCATACTTTTCAGTTTCAGCAGTATGGAGCTGCTTGAGACCCTTAGAAGCGATGTACTCACCGAGAGTGTTCTCCACGTTCTCCTTAGGGAAGAGGATATGAACACCTGTGAACGAAGCATCATATGGAGTCATGCAATAGTACTGAAGACCTGGGATAGTCATCATGCCCTGCTCTGGCATATCCTGCTGAGTGAGGACGATAGTGAGTTCCTTAGCACGGTCGTTGCGGTAGTTGAAGAAGATAACTACATCACCTTCCTTGATTGTACCATCAACAGAAGAGTTGTTGATTGGGAGGATGAATTCATCAGTCACACCTTCATCATAACTTTCCTGCATAGCCTGAACCATATCAGTAGCCTGCTTGCCTTCACCCTTGATGAGGAGGTCGTAAGCAGTCTTCACACGTTCCCAACGCTTATCACGGTCCATTGCATAGAAGCGACCTACGATGCTTGCGATATGACCATTGCCTACCTCATCGATATGCTTCTGAAGGTCTGCGATGAAACCCTTACCACTCTTAGGGTCAGTGTCACGACCGTCCATGAAACAGTGAACAAATGTGTTCTCAATGCCATACTCCTTAGAGATGTCAACGAGTTTGAGGATATGATCGAAAGAAGAGTGAACACCACCTGTAGATGTAAGACCCATCAAGTGAACGCTCTTACCATTCTCCTTAGCGTATGAGTATGCAGAAACGATTTCCTTATTCTTGAGGATTGAACCGTCAGCACAAGCCTTATTGATCTTCACGAGGTCCTGATATACGATACGACCAGCACCGATATTCAAGTGTCCTACCTCTGAGTTACCCATCTGACCATCAGGAAGACCTACATTCTCACCACAAGTAAGAACATAAGAATTAGGATAGTTTGCGTTGAGATAATCCATATAAGGAGTAGGAGTCTGATAGATTACATCACCCTTGCTCTTGTCACCGATTCCCCATCCATCGAGAATCATAAGAAGTGCTTTCTTTGCCATAATTGAAGACCCACCCCCTGCCCCTCCCTAAATGGAGGGGAGTAGTTACCGACATAAAGGCGGTATGTCCCTTGGGTGGTAAAAGGGGTTAAAAATGTTATTGTTTAATTAATTATGGTGCAAAGGTAGTAAATAATTAGGAATTAGGTTATCGATTTATCGCTTTTTTGATAAAAAAAAGAATTAGGAATTAGGAATTATTTGTAAATTTGCAAAAAATAGAGATATGAAACTACAGACAACAATAGATATTCCAAAGTCTGCTTTGCAGATTGAGCATACAGACAAGGTGATGCTGCTTGGTTCGTGCTTTGCAGATGAGGTGGGCGAGAAATTCGTTCGTGGAGGATTTGAAGCGATGGTCAATCCTTTCGGCACACTTTACAATCCTGCTTCGATTGCAGCAATTCTTCTTCGTTGCATTAGTCAGGATGAGTGTACCGAAGTGTTTGAGGATAAGGATGGTGTGTGGCATTCGTGGATGCATCATTCGAAGTTCTCTGCACATTCGAAGGAGGAACTGCAAGCAAGAATCAACTCAACCACTCAGGCTGCGGGCGATTTCCTCCGTTCTGCCGATGTGCTTATCATCACCTTCGGAACTGCCATCATCTATCGTCTGGTTGAGAACGGCATGCTCGTAGCAAATTGCCACAAGCAACCCGATGCTCTCTTCACTCGCCAACGCCTTTCTTCCTACGATATTGTTGACCAATGGCAGATGCTTCTCACCCTCCTCGAGAGCATCAATCCAAAACTGCGTATCATATTCACAGTCAGTCCTATCCGCCACAAGCGTGATGGCTATCATATCAATCAGATTAGCAAAGGAATTCTTCTACAAGCTGTGGATGAACTTATGGCCCCCCAGCCCCCCAAGGGGGCGTGCTGGCGCTTGGATTCCAATAGTATTCCCAATAGTACCTATCCGGATGGACGCCCCCTTGGGGGGTCGGGGGCCTCTTATTTCCCCTCCTACGAAATCATGCTCGACGAACTTCGCGACTATCGTTTCTATGCCGACGATATGATTCATCCTTCTCCACTTGCTGTGCAGTATATTTGGGAGCGTTTTCAGGACACTTTCTTTTCCAATCAAACAAAGGATAGCGTATTGAAGGCGGGAAAGGAATATGCAAGAAGTTTGCATCGCACACTTATAAACTGAATTTTACCACAAAAGTACCTGTTGAAATTAGGTAAAGACACTCCAAAAACATTCTCTTCCACATTCTTTTTACATTTTTTTACTCTTATATCATTTAAAATATGTATATTTGCAGATGATATCCAATATAAGAGAAACGCAATATGACATTTGGAAGATTCATGATAAGGAGATGGACGGTTGTGCTTGCACTGGTGGCAAGTGCAAACGGTACATGTCTTGCATTGTCGGCAGATGATAAAGACAAGGGAAATGTAGAGCAGGCAGCAACCGAAACTGTAGCCAATGAGAATACTGACTCCGTGGTGCAAACTAAGGAGAAAGTTGGATTCTTTAAGAGATTGATGAAACCTATTAAATGGGTGGCTAACTCGAAACCTATTAAATGGTTTGCATCCAACTGGTCAGCTTACGACCCACGCTATTCCACTCCATCGTTTTATATGTGGGTGGGACAGTTGCAGAATACCTTCTCCAACGAATGGCTCAACATCAACTATGAGGGATATAACCAAATCAATATGCACTCAAGATTGAGTTCTAAGATTGGTCCTCATCTCGGATATTCGTTCTTGATGTATGGCTATACACTCGACCTTTTTGCTGTGAAAGGCACAAAACGAAGAACAGAATTCACTATTGCTATCAACTCCAACCTCATAAATGCCGATATCATCTACAGACGTACTGGTGGCGACTTCGTACTTGAACGTCTGCAGACTGGTATGATTGACAACGAAAATTTTAATTTTGTTCCAATAGATGTTACCGAGACAGCAAACATGCATAATGTGGGCAACCTGATGAAATACGATGTGACAGGTGTCAACATCAACTACTTCACCAACCATAAGAAATACAGCAATCCCGCAGCATTCTCCAATGGTGCAATACAGTTGCGTTCGGTAGGATCTCCAATACTTGGTATCGGATATACTCATCATAAGTTGAACAGTTCGATATGTGATGTCATTGAGACAAATGCCTTCAATAATGTTTATAACGACCTATCGAAGAATCCCGACGTACTCAATGGCATGATGAGCACTCTCAGCAACAGATACAACACCGAAATCACCGACTTGCGCTCGCTACGCAAATTCATGATTACAACCTACGAGGATGGCGATGTGGACAAATATAAGCAGATTATCTCCGACATCATGCACAATCCTAATGTGCAGCCATCACTCTTCGGAAAGATAGGATATGACGACAACGGGGAAAAAACTCTTACTGACTTGGGAGTGCTCGAACTGTTGATCAACGACTTGCCAAGTACCACCTCAATCAAGGACTTGCACTTGCAGTTGGGTTATGCCTACAACGTGGCATTCTCCCGCCGACTGCTTCTCGGTCTGTCAGGTGTGGCAGCACCAAGTGTGAAATTCATCAGTTACGACAACAAGCGAAACCTCACTTATATAGCCGCAGAAGAAGTGGCTTCGGCAATGAGCGAATATTATAGCAAAATAGAACCGATGTATGTCGATCCCGAAAGTTTCCGCCATTCATATAACTACACTCGATTTGGTGTCAATGCCTTTGGTAGAGCAAGTTTGACATACAATTTCAACCGTTGGCGTGCTGGTATCAATGCGAATGTAAACGCGTACCTCATGAAGTCGGAAAATATGACTATCAATAATGTGTATGGTAGTGCTTGTGTGTATGTAGGCTACTGCTTCGGCAGAAAGAAGCAATACCGCTGGAACGGAAAAGACCGCCAGGCGTATATCACCGCAGCACTTACGAAACGACAGATTGAGGAGATGCACGACACTATGCCTAAGAGCAATATCGACCGTGGCAGTGAGTATCTGAGCGAGTATGGCAAGACAAAATATAAGAGCGACAAGTTCAACTTAGACATATTAGGCTGTGATCTCGTGAAAGGTCCTGATGGCAAGTACGGCACTTACGAGATAAAAGATGGTCTTGTGACTCAAGGTCAAGACACCGAAGGCAGACTGAAGCCAGGCACTATCCTCGAAATAAACAAGGATGGCGACTTCGTGGTGGAGGCTGGTCATAAGTTAGGATTCCTTCCGGGCAACTGGTGGAAGTCGCAACTCAGCATAAACCAAATACCAACCCACTGGTACCCTGAAATGCTGCATTATGGATTGAAGGGAAAGTTGACCTTGTATGTGCGTAATCACACCTTCGGCACAAAAGAACCTGTCAAGGTGGAAATCGATGACTTCTGCATCTGCCATACCAAGGACTCGAAGGAGATATTCCAGATTGGAGCAAAGGACTTCTATTCGCACTCTTCGTATAGTATAATAGGTACGGCAAATGTGAACAACAGACAGTGCAGAGTGTATATAGAGTCGAAGAAGAGTGGTACGAAAAACTATGTCTACATCAACCGCATGAAGGCTTCGGGCAGCAAGTGGATGAGCAGACTTGACGACACCAAACCGATAAGCCGCATATCGATGCCTGGTACTCATGACGCTGGTGCTGCATCACTCCCTGAGTCTGGACTGACCCACATGGGACATACGCAGAACTTCACCATATCAGAGCAACTCTTTGATGGTATTCGTGCTTTCGATATTCGATTGAAGAAGAATATGAAGTACGGTCATACGATGACTTGCCGCGAAGGGTTTGACGAGTCGCTGGTTGATATTAGGGAGTTCCTCAAGGAGAACCCATCCGAATTTATCGTAGCCATGATAGGTAGTGATGAGGGTGGAAAGTGGAGCGATGAGATGAAGAAGAACTTCAATGACTTGCTTAATGAATACAAAGACTTGATGGTGGAGAACTTCGACGCAAGCACTCCTGTGAAGGATGTGAGAGGTAAGATACTAGTTATCAGACGACAGGAGGAGTGTCCTTACGGAAAGTTGTTGAAGTTTGAGGATAACAGCGTATTCGACTACGACTGCTTCTGCGTGGAGGATGTTTACAAGCAGCACAAGACTTATAAGAAGATAAAGATCGTACAGCAGCACTTGCGTGATGCATTTGAGAATAACGACCCTTCGAAGTGGTATATCACTTTCAACAGCATTGCGTGGGACCCTCGACATCACAAACCATACTATTCTGCTTGGGGTGCTGTGAATGTACGCAAACCTATGAACAAGGCACTGCGTGAGGTGATTGAAGATAAGGGATATAATAACATGGGTATGATATTCCTCGACTTCTACAATGATCATGGTGACAAGCCTCAGCTCGTGGAGTCAATCATCAACTCAAACTTCCATTTTGATGATGAGAACGATTATATACCATTTCGTTGAAAAAAGTTGAAAGTTGAAAGTTAAAAGTTGAAATAGTTGAAAGTTGAAAGTTAATAGAAGCATTTAATTCGGATGAACAGAAGAATATACATATTGGTGGTGGCAGCACTGTTGTCAGCACAGGCATTTGCCCAGCAAGACAAGACAGATATATCACAAGCGGTCGTGACTGTAGGTATAGATAAGAAAGTGATTGAGGTGGAGAAGTTGAATCTGCCTCCAGGCACTCCTATTAAGGACATACTCGCCCTTCTGCCCGAACTGGTGAACAGAAAGGGAGAATATATCGCTAACAACTATGATGTGCAGGTGAATGGTATTTCGGTCAACAATGCTCAAGATGCCGCACTCTCGCAAATTGAGATTGCTGATGTGAAATGTGTCGAGGTTTCTGAAAATTCGCTTAGCAGCATCATGAACTATGGTCAAGGTGGTTCGATCAATATTGTGCTGAAAGGCGACAAGGAGGGAACTTCGGGCACTGTCATGGCCGATGCTTCGTACGAGCCAGACTATATGGGTGGTTTTCTGTTCAAGCACAAGAATAAGAAATGGACTCTTAACGTCATTGGAAATTTGGAGGTTTATCAGCCAACCATATACAGAACTGATATTATAGTGGATGAACAAAAACAAACAATGGACGAGAAGGAACGCTTCTTCTCAGAATCCACTATTGTCGATGCTAAATATAAAGCAAGCGAACATGACGAATTCGGATTCAGCATTTCGCAGAATCTGCTCAGCGAAAATGATTTGACACGCACATATCAAAATTACTCCACCAACAATGAGTACAACAGGGCAAGAATGAAAAATATGTATCTGGATTTGTCGGCCAGATACTCGCATCTCTTCCGCAATCAGTCAAAGTTGTCTGTTACAACGAAATATGCTTACACTCCCGACACGGCGAAAGACACTATAATAAATGCCGGTGATGAAGACGGTATCTTCGCTATGGCTGCGGACGATAACGTCAAGGCACACAGTCTGATGGAACAGTTGGAATATGATATTCCTCTTATCAAAAGTACAGATTACAAGGCTCTGAACTTGCAGGTTGGTATGCAGTCCACCTTCAGATTTTCCAACAACGAAGTGAATCGCCATTTAATAGGTTTTGATGACGATTGGAATATCAAGACAAACGAACGGAATTACTTCCTCCGACCATACGCTGTGCTCCAAGGTAGAGTGGGCAAGATGTCGTTCAAAGGTCAACTGGATTTCCAGCATTACCACTATATGATTGGTGAAGACAATGTTGGCGAAATCAACACAGAGCAAAACGACTTCACAGGTATGGCAAATGCTTTGTGGAAGGTGAGAGGGAATGACGCTTTGCGATTCGGCTATTATCACTCTATCAATCGTCCGTCGGGAGTTCAACTCTTCCCTTATCTGATATTCAATCCATCATCAAGATCTATCACTTTTGGTAATCCAGAACTCAAACCGGTGAAGAGCGACGTGGTAGGTATGGACTACATGCTGAACCTTTCGAACAAGGACAGAACTCTCACGTTCACGTTTGGAGTATATCAGAACCTTATTCATGATTTGATAATAGATGGAGAGCTTATAGTTGATGACGTTGCAGCAACTACATATGTGAACGATGGAAAATATAATGTGTCGCGTGCTAACTTGATGGCATTCTATAGCAAGGGTATCTTCTCATTCTCTATGACTTCAAACCTCTTTTATGCTCACGAACATATATCTACGCTCACAACAGACTTCGTACACTTCAATATATCTGCCACTCCATCACTCAACTTCAAGTCGGGCTGGATGACTTCGGCAAGTATTTATTACAATAGTCGTATCAAAACTAACTCATTTGAATTGGGCGACTTCTGCTATGGTAGCGTAAGAGTGGGCAAGACTTGGGGACACTGGAATGTGCATCTCTTCGGACTAACAAACTTCATCGAGAAGGGTGTCGACACTGTATACGAGAACGGTGTTCCTACAGCCATAAAGAATTATGACTACATGAAATTCGAGGTAGGTGCAGGAGTAAGATACGATTTCTAAACAGTAACTATTCGAACTCACGTTATCTCCGTTATCCGTTTATTTATACCATTCATCAACCCACTTGATGGTTGGAGTGCCGTCGTGGGTGAAATCGATTGGGAGCCAGATGTGGAGTGATTGGGAGAGATGGCGAGGGTTCCAGATATCTGCCATGAAATAGTAGGTGCCGTTGTGCTGAAGGATATATGTGCCTTGAGCACCGAAAGTCTTCTTTGGAGAGAAATTGCGGTACGAAGCATT
>DCIW01000120.1:0-1901 GCA_002317225.1 Prevotellaceae bacterium UBA1716
ACCTTATGACAACGACCCTTACAAGAGACTTGTCCTCTGTGCTAAGCGAGCTCAGAAGATGGGTGTAATCAAGGGAATCTTGCTCCATCAAGGATGTGCAGATGAAGGACAGAAGGATTGGCCAGCACGTGTGAAGCGTGTCTATACTCGTTTGCTCAACGACCTCCAACTCAACGAAGCAGAAGTGCCTCTCATTTGTGGTGAGGTGGTTCAGACAGATATGGGAGGTGCTTGTGGTTCGCACAATGCTATTATCAACCGTATCACAGATGCCGTTCCAAATGCTTATGTAGTCTCTTCTGCCGATTGCCCTATGTATATGGGCGATGGACTCAACGTGCATTTCTCGCCTGAAGGATATCGCATGATGGGACATCGTTATGCTGAAGTTGCCTTGAAGATTCTTGGTCAGACAAAGAAGATTGATTTTGATTACGATAATGGCTATTTCCCATTTGCAGAAGGAGCATTCAACTCATCAATCTACAAGCAAGGTAATAGCACTATCACCGAAGATAAGATTGAGCATAAGGCAACGGATTCGGGCAATCTTTGTGGTTGGCGTTTCAGTAAGGGAATCGATCTCTCTCCAGCAAAATATCTTGTTGTGAAACTAAAGGAAGCGGCAACTTACAGTCCTAAGGTATGCATCTACGATACAGACGACTGCCTTAATGCTTGTTACAAGTTTGATATGGGCACTGAACAAACTGCATGCATCGACCTTCATGCTATGACTACATCGAAGGGTGAAACCATTGATCCTTCACATATCTATCTTGTAGGTATTTCTACGACCACATCGTCTGCGTTGAACATCGAAAAGGTATTCCTCAGCGAAGATGGAACAACACCTACAACAGCAATCGATGCAATTGGTGAAGATGCAAACACTCTCAAGCAAATGGGCAATGGAGTTTATTACGACCTTATGGGACGCAAGATATCTTCTCCACGAAAAGGCATATACATTAAGGATAATAAGAAGGTGTATTTAAAGTGAAAAGCTTATTGTAAGTGAAAAGTGAATAGTGAAAAGTGAATAGTGAAAAATCTATTTTACTCGCCATCCAGATGGTAGTAACTTAGATTTTTCACTATTCACTTTTCACTATTCATTTAACAGCTTATGCTTTTCTCAATACATAACTTGTTCTGTACGCGTAGATTGCGATGAGAATGAAGCAAATGTTAGGAAGGATGAAACTTGCGTTTTCTGCAGGGAATGAACCTACTGTGCCGAGGTCGATGATAGCACCCTGAAGAGGAGGCATGATAGCACCACCAACGATTGCCATTACGAGGAAGGCAGCACCGAGAGTTGTGTCTTCACGAACATCCTCGAGAGCCACACCATAAATAGTTGGGAACATGATACTCATGAACGCTGAAGTAGCGATGAGACAGTAGAGACCACCCATACCATCGATGAGGATAGTGCCTGCTGTAGTTGCGATTGCACCGAATGCGAAGAACATGAGGAGCTTGCGCGAATCGATGAACTTCATACAATAAGTTCCCACGAAACGACCGATAAGGTTAAGCGACATAGCTCCGATATTGTACCATTGTGCAGTATCCTTCTCGATACCCAAACGACCAGCATACTGGATGATGAAAGTCCAACACATAATCTGAGCTGCTACATAGAATACCTGAGCAAGCACACCTTCGCGGTAAGTCTTGTTCTTTGCAAGGCGACGAAGTGAGTCCTTCACCTTTGGTTCTTCCTTAATAGCCTCGTTCTTTCCGTCCTTCGAACTAACGAAATAAGCGATAAGGCCGAACATGATAAGCACAACCAAACCAATAGCAACGTAAGGATTGCGGATAGTGTCGAGGTCGTGAGTGCGGATAGCTGCTTTAGTAGCCACATCGAGGTCGCTGAACACCTTTCCTGC
>DCIW01000120.1:2079-3016 GCA_002317225.1 Prevotellaceae bacterium UBA1716
GTTGTCTCAAGGAATGCCAAACCGAAAGTAAGGATGTAGAGTGAGAAACAGAAGAATACGAAACTCTGATAAGATGCTGCAGGAATAAAGAGGAATGCACCTACAGCATAGAGTCCGAGACCGATAAGGATACCTACCTTATAACTATACTTCTTAATGAAGAGAGCGGCAGGAATAGCCATTGTAGCATAACCTCCATAGAAGGCAAACTGCACGAATGCTGCCTTGAAGTTACTGATTTCGAGCGAAGTCTTGAAAGCAGCAACCATTGGGTTGGTGATATCGTTTGCAAATCCCCAAAGTGCAAAGAGCGAAGTTATGAGGATGAAGGTAAGGAGATATTTTTTAGGAATGATTGTTCCTTGGTTTTCTTTTTCCATAATTACTGAATTATGATGAATCCGCCTTGGTCAGGCATTGTTACTGAATATGAGTTATTTACCTTGATGCTCTTCTTCTCTGGTTCGCGAGTCTTCAGGTTGTCGCTATAGAGAGTTGCAGCACCCTTCTTGAGCATAGGGAGAGCGAGTTTGAGAGTGAGAGGCTTACCTGTAGCATTATTGCCTGCGATGTACCAAGTGTCACCATGACGACGAGCAAGAACAACATACTTCCCAGGATAACCATCGATGTAGCAAGTCTCGTCCCAAGTAGTAGGCATATCCTTGAGGAAGTCCATACTTACCTTTGGAGCAGGAGCACCATCAGCGTTGTAGTCAATCTTCTTTGTACCATCATCACCGAGATTTTCAGGAGTGAGGGCAAAGTTCTGGATTGGGTTCTGGAAGAGAACGCAAGTGGCAAGTTCGTGAACATCAGTAGTGCGACGAGTATTACCACCCTTATTACCCTTACGGATATGGCGGTTCATGAAGCAACCACCAAACTCCATACAACCGATAGCATTGCGGATGAATGGGTGAGTTGCAGCATCCTT
>DCIW01000120.1:3174-10412 GCA_002317225.1 Prevotellaceae bacterium UBA1716
TAAGTCCGTTGTCATCAGCATCAGAAAGGATACTTTCGTAGAGTCGCATAGTCTCCTGCTTATCACCTCCGAAGAAGTCGACCTTGATACCCTTCACACCAATCTTCTTCATCCACTGCATCTTCTGCTTGCGGATGATAGGATTGTCCATGCAGTTGATAGGGCCTTGTTCGATGTCGTTCCAGTAACCGCTTGAACTCCACCAAAGGAAGATGTCAACACCTTGACTCTGAGCATACTTGACGAGTTTCTCCATTTCTTCATAACCGATATTAGTGTCCCACCAGTTGTCGAAGAGAGCATACTCATAACCCATGCTCTTAGCGAGATGGATATACTGCTTGAAGTCGTTTACGTTGATTGAATTATCTTGCCAAACAATCCAAGACCAAGTGCCACGACCATACTTGTATTTGTTCTGAGTCTCGTAGAGAGGTTCTACATAATCCCAAGGAACAGTAGTCTCTACGATAGGTTTGAGACTTGAACCAACGGTAATAGTTCTCCAAGGAGTATTGCCAGGAAGCGAGAAAGCTGGTTCTACAGTACCATTGCCACCATTTTCTTCAGCCATAGGGAATGCGATAGAGTAGAGGCCATCACCAGTCATATCAGATAGGCGAGAACCGCAATACTTGCTGCTAACACCTGTTTCACTTACGAGTACCCAATAGTTTTGCTTAGCAGCAGGCACCTTAAAGAGGCAAGGGAAAGTGTATCCATGACCAAACTGGCTCTTCTCAGTCATAGGCTGGTCATATCTGTATTCTTCCTCGTAAGATGGTTTTGTGCCCTTCCAACCTACCATTGCGTGGCTTTGTGGACATAGGAAAGTAGTGGTCTCGTGTGGGAAATCGAAACCAGTTGCTTCGCTCATGATGCGAACGGAGAACTTCTTCCCGTTAGCCTTACTGTCCTGATTTGGAATGCAATAACGGAATGCGATATCGTTATTGCTCACGCGGAAATCGATGTCGAAACGATGCCCCTGAGCGTTTTCGAGTTGCACCTTCAACTGATTGCTCTCAACATGAACCTTGCTAAACTTCGAACGATCCATATCATAATCGAAGTTGAACTTAGCTGTGCCTTTGCTCACGTACTTGATATTCTTGCTGAAGTCGCCATTATCAGCAACGAATCCAAGAGGGCTCTGGTCGAGCACTTGCTGACCTTCGTAAGTCACGCTATACACAGGCTTACCTCCAACGACTTCGAAGTCCACCTTCAAGCGGCCATCAGGACCTGTAACCGATGCTTGCTGCGCATTCATAGTGCCAGCCATCATCATCAATGCTACGAATAGATTACTTTTCTTCATTTTGTATTTAGGTTTTATATTATTGTCAAGTGACTTTGCAATTAAGATTTTTTCTTTCGCAAAGATAAGGAATAAATCTGAATAATTAGTTATAAATAACAATAATAGACGATGATTTGTCAATTATTTACTATCTTTGCACCCAAAATCAGCTTAAAAATGAAGAAGCCTCTCAATATAGTATTTCTTATAGCAGGTAGCGAACCCCTCGGAAGTGCGGGAATGCAAGCCGATATCAAGGCAATCACCGCTTGCGGTGGTTATGCCGCTTGTGCCCTTACGGGTATTGTTGATGAAGACACTCAGCACGTAAAACAGATATTCCATCTCCCTGTCGACCTCATCACATCGCAGGCAGAGTCGTTTCTTGGTGATGTAGGTGCCCAGTGCATCAAGACAGGAGTCCTTCCTAATGCCGACATCATCCGTGGTGTGGCAGGTGTGCTCAAGAAATATCCTGAGAGCAGAAAGGTCATCGACCCAGTCATCGTAAATAGCAAGGGCGAGCAACTTGTCAGCGATGATGCTATCGATGCATACAAGGACGAACTCTTCCCTCTCGCCACTCTCATCACTCCTAACCGTCGTGAGGCTGAAGTGTTGCTCAAGCGAAAGTTTAATAATATTCGCGAAGATATTAAGGAACTCGGTGCATGGGGCAACTCGGTGATTATTAAGAGTTTTGAGTATGGTGGCATGCTTTCTGATTTTCTTTATGATGCCACTACAGGTGAGGTTCATGAATTCACCAAGAAGCGTATCGAAACCAACAATGTGAATGGTACTGGCGATTCGTTCTCATCAGCCATAGCCACTTATCTTGCCAAGGGTCTTAGTTTGCTTGATGCGGTCAAGAAGGGTGAGGAATTCATCAACAAGGCAATTGCTCTCGGTGCAGAATACGAATTCGGTCATGGTTTTGGTCCTGTCCACCCTTGTTTCATGGAGGATAAGGTAATTCATGAACGAATTTACAATTAATATGTTCTAAAAAGTACAAATGTTTAGTTTTGGCGTTATTTCTTGAAAAAAAATATTAAAGGTTATATTGTTGATTTGTAGTACATTACGAATCAAATGTTAGGAATGTTATTTATTTTCTATATAACTTCTATACATACGCGTATGTGAAAGAGTTTTTATAAGAAATTCCTAACATTTCTAACATTTACGGTGTAACGCATTGTATATCAACACCATATTAGTGAATATTTTTTTCAATAAATTAACGAAAGAAATAACACGAGGTAAAAAACTAACGCTCTACCACTAATATCAATGCCCATCACACTACTAATACAACAAGCAACACTCCTATAGTGTGAGACTCTTCATACTATTAGTGTGAGGCCCTTCATACTATAGGAGTGTTATGCTTTGCACTATAGGAATGTTTGTGCTATCTTACTTGATGAAGTTGAGAAACTCGTCCACTTTATCGTTCAGGATAAGTTCTTCGGGGAAGTTAGCCTCCTCAACCAACTTGTTGGCATACTGATGGTCGCAGAGTTGACTGGTGTGGTGAGCATCCGAAGAGATGATGATAGGGTGGCCGTACTTGCGGCAGAGGCGAAGCATCGAGAGGAAATAGGGGCGTGCGAGTTGCTTTCCTCGATAAGGATTGAGCGAAGAGTTGTTCAGTTCGAGGAGAGTGCCAGTCTTCTTCGCTTCGAGCACAACTGCCTCAATATCAAAGTCGGACGCTGTTCCATCACAAGGATGGGAGATGATGTTCACGTGAGGATTGTCGATTGCACCGATAAGAGCCGATGTATTCTGTTGGCGGTTACCGTCCTTGTAGCAGAGTTGGTGCAAGCCCGCAATGGTCACATCAAAACAGCGGAAATAGAATTCCTTCGTGATGTCGAGAGTGCCCTCGTAGTCGATGATATTGAGTTCTGCACCCATCATCAACCGCATATCGCCATACTGCCGAGGCACGATATACATGTTGCGAAAATAGAGTGGATCGCATGTGCCTGGGATGGCTGGTCCATGCTCTGTGACACCATAAAGTTTCAGTCCATGTCCCTGGGCGGCATCTATCATCTCTTGTAGAGTATTGAACGCGTGTCCGCTCACGAGTGTGTGTGTATGTATGTCTATGAGATTTTGCATAGTGCGTAAGTTTTAATTCTGGTGCAAAGTTACGGACAATTTACGTACAAACGGGCGAAAGCATAAGTAAAAATGATAGAAAAAAGATAAAAAAACTATTTTTATTGAAGATTTTCACCTTATTATATAGGCCATAAAGTTTTTTTTTACTTACTTTGCGCCCGATTTAGGGATAACGGCATCAATGAAATGGCGTTTTTCCCATTCCTTTATGTAAGAAACGGTAACAAATAATATGCAGAAAAATCTGGTAATCGTCGAGTCTCCTGCAAAGGCAAAGACCCTTGAGAAGTTTCTCGGCAACGACTACAAAGTGATGTCAAGTTACGGTCATATTCGTGACTTGAAGAAGAAAGAGATGAGTGTGGATCTCGATACTTTCCTTCCACAATACGAAATTCCATCCGATAAGGCAGAAGTGGTACGCAACCTCAAGGCTCAGGCAAGCAAGGCTGAGACCGTGTGGCTCGCATCCGATGAGGACCGCGAGGGAGAGGCTATCTCCTGGCATTTGAGTCAGGTGCTTGGACTTGATCCTAAGGCGGCAAAACGAATCGTGTTCCACGAAATCACCAAGACAGCAATTCTCGAAGCTATACAGAACCCACGCACCATCGATATGGGACTCGTAAACGCACAGCAGGCTCGCCGTGTGCTCGACCGCATCGTAGGTTTCAAACTCTCTCCAGTGCTCTGGAAGAAGTTGAAGCCAAGTCTTTCTGCTGGTCGTGTACAGTCGGTTGCAGTTCGTCTTATCGTTGAACGTGAGCGTGAAATCGAGAACTTCAAGAGCGAGAGCTCATTCAAGGTAAGTGCCATCTTCACCGTTAAGGATGAGCAGGGCAACCCTGTAGAACTCACTGCCGACCTCGACACTCGTTTCAAGACTGAAGCAGAGGCAAAGGCTTATCTCGAATCGTGCAAGGGCAAGAACTTCAGCATCACAGACATCCAGACAAAGCCTGTGAAGAAGACTCCTGCACCACCATTCACCACTTCCACTCTCCAGCAGGAAGCAGCCCGCAAGCTTGGTTTCACTGTTGCCCAGACCATGATGGTGGCTCAGCACCTTTACGAATCAGGACGCATCACTTACATGCGTACCGACTCCGTAAATCTCTCTTCGCTCTGCGTAAACACTACTAAGGAAGAAATCATTGCAAATATAGGTGAGAAGTACAGTCACTCTCGCCAGTACCATACTAATGCAAAGGGTGCTCAGGAAGCTCACGAAGCAATTCGTCCAACATACATCAAGGATCGTGAAATCGATGGTACATCACAGGAGAAGCGTCTCTACGACCTTATCTGGAAGCGTACAGTAGCTTGTCAGATGGCTGATGCAGAGGCTGAGAAGACTACTATCACTATCTGTGCTAACGGTGATGACCACTTCTTCACAGCAAATGGTGAGGTAATCACATTCGATGGTTTCCTCCGCGTTTACCGTGAATCATACGACGACGATGCAATCTCTGAGGATGTAGAAGGCGTTCTTCCTCCTGTAAAACTCGGCGAATCGCTCGGAGTAAATGAGATTTCTGCCACTCAGCGCTTTACTCTCCACCCACTCCGCTATACTGAAGCTTCGCTCGTTAAGAAACTCGAAGAACTCGGTATCGGACGTCCATCAACCTACGCACCAACTATCTCTACTATCCAGCAGCGTGAATATGTGGAGAAGGGTGATAAGAAGGGCGAAGAGGTGAAGTATTCGGTTCTCAAACTTGTGGATGATAAGATTAAGTCATCTACAAAGTCTGAAGTGCTCGGCAACGAAAAGGGCAAGCTTCTCCCAACAGACATAGGTACTGTTGTGAACGACTTCCTCATTCAGTTCTTCCCAACTATCCTCGACTACAACTTCACTGCAAACGTTGAGAAGGAATTTGATGAAATTGCTGAAGGCAAGGAGAACTGGAAGTCGATGATGCAGTCGTTCTACGAAGACTTCGAACCACAGATTGAGGACACTATGAACCAGAAGTCGGAGCACAAGGTAGGTGAACGAGTACTTGGTACAGACCCAGTGAGCGGCAAACCTGTAAGTGTGAAGATTGGTCGTTTTGGTCCTGTGGTGCAGATTGGTTCTGCTTCGGATGAAGACAAGCCACGTTTCGCTCAACTCAAGAAGGAGCAGAGTCTTCAGACCCTCACTCTTGAGGAGGCACTCGAACTCTTCAAGCTCCCACGCACTCTCGGTGAGTACGAGGGTGAATCGATCACTATCGGTACTGGTCGTTTCGGTGCTTACATCCAGCACGCAAAGAAGTATGTCACTATTCCTAAGGGAACAGACCCAATGACCATCACTCTCGATGAAGCAATCAGTCTCATTGAGGATAAGCGTAAGACTGAAGCTGCAGCACACATCAAGTCGTTCGACGAGGATGCTGAACTCGAAGTTATGAATGGTCGTTTCGGTCCTTATCTCAAATATAAGGGTGCAAACTATAAGCTTCCTAAACTCAAGGATAAGGAACCTCAGGATCTCACATACGAGGAATGTATGGAGATTATCAACAACCAAGGTGATGCTGCTCCTAAGAAGAGTTTTAAGAGAAGCAGGAAATAACTCCTAATTGACTAACGTCGAGCCCTTCGGGGTTCCTAATTCCTAATTCTTTCTTCGCGTTGCTTCGAAAGCGCTACGCGATAACCTAATTCCAAATTCAGTGAAACGAATATTCCTTATAGGCTATATGGGTGCGGGCAAAACCACAGTTGGTAAAGCCCTTGCACGCGAGATGGACCTCGACTTCTACGACCTCGACTGGTATATCGAAGACCGCTTCCGCAAGAAGATTCCTCAGATATTTGCCGAGAAGGGTGAGGAGGGGTTCCGCGAAATGGAGCGTAACATGCTTCGTGAAACGGGCGAATTTGAGGATGTCATAATCTCTTGTGGTGGTGGAACACCTTGTTTCTTCGACAATATGGACTTTATGAACCAGCAGGGCGAGACTGTCTTCCTCAATGCATCACCCGATGTGCTCAAGGAACATCTCCTGATGGGAAAGAGCCAACGCCCGCTCATACAGGGAAAGTCGCCTGAAGAACTCGTGGAATACATCAACGATTCGCTCAAGACTCGTCTGCCTTTCTACAGCAAGGCTAAGCATGTGCTCAATATTGATGTCATATACACCAAAGAGGACATCCTGAGCTATGTGAAGCAGATTATTGAACTCACAGATAATAGTGATAAGTGATTTATCAGTGATAAGTGATTCTTCACTTATACCAAATAGTTTTTTCTTTTATCATAATAACTTTTCTTTTTTCAATAAAAAATGAGAAAATGGCGTATTGAAGACTCTGAGGAGTTGTACAATATCAAAGGTTGGGGTGTCAACTACTTTGGCATCAACGAGAAAGGTCATGTATATGTGACTCCTAAGAAGAACGGCACTCGTATCGACTTGAAGGAGGTGGTGGACTATCTCTCCACTCGTCATGTCGTTGCACCTATGCTTCTTCGTTTTCCTGATATCCTCGACAACCGTATCGAGAAGACCGATGAGTGCTTCCGCAAGGCTCGCAAGGAATACGAATACAATGCAGAGCATTTCATCATCTTCCCTATCAAGGTGAACCAGATGCGTCCTGTTGTAGAAGAGATTATCAGTCACGGAAAGCGTTATAACCTCGGTCTTGAGGCAGGTTCGAAGCCTGAACTCCATGCTGTGCTTGCTACAAACATGGATAGCGACAGTCTTATCATCTGCAATGGCCATAAGGACCAGAACTTCATCGAACTTGCTCTCCTTGCCCAGAAGATGGGTAAGCGTGTGTTCCT
>DCIW01000145.1:0-13484 GCA_002317225.1 Prevotellaceae bacterium UBA1716
AATATCGCCCCTAAACAATTATTTTCACTACCCTATTATGCTTTTTCTTGTCACTTCCACGTGCAAGGAAAAGCATAATTTGTATATTCATACCAACCTTCAAATTTGAGCCACCGTTCACGTTCACAAGCGACAATTGAGCAGAACCCTCATTCGTATATTCGCCTTCTGGAGTTTCCGCCGGCATCTTGAGCAATTGATAGTAGAAATAACCTTTTTCTTCATTCACATATTTCACAACGGCATCGTATGTGCCAAATGATTCCAGACCTTTTGCCTCATCCACATTATTATATATATAAGCAGATTTGAACTTGTCTTGATTAGGAATGATTGGAGCGAAGTTCACAAACGAACCAACTATAGGCTTAATTACAGGCTTTTCTGCAACAAAATGACGAGATTGATTGTCAAAGATATGATATTGGCCATTTGCAGCATCATATCTGTCAACATAACCAACTACTGTTTCAAACACATCAGACATCTTCTTGTTTGAAACAACAATCTCACTTGCTCTTCTATTTCCTTCCTTTGATGTGCGAATAAGGACATCGTACAAT
The DNA here is from genome assembly GCA_002317225.1 of Prevotellaceae bacterium UBA1716. Taxonomy (GTDB): domain Bacteria; phylum Bacteroidota; class Bacteroidia; order Bacteroidales; family Bacteroidaceae; genus Minthosoma. The sequence goes on from DCIW01000145.1 coordinate 564, forward strand.
TTGCCAACGATTTCCCATGGTTTGCATGAGAAAAGGTGACTATCTGCCAACAGTTCCATTCCGTCAGAAGCAACAAGTTTCACAGACCTTAGTTTTCTTCCATCACGCTCAGTCTCAAACAATTTGACTGCATACATCGATACAATAGTCTCATCCTCTTCCGTACGTGATTCAGGATTATGAAGTTTGTAGGATGCAAGTGCTTTCTCAATCTTCTCCTTCAACGAAGAATAAGTGCGGCCATCGCTTCCTTTCTGCTTCTCCATATCTTCAGGACGCAAGTTTTGAGGATAATGGCACATCTGCAAGAATGCTGCAAAGTTGAAGTCTGGATAAAGTTCCGACATCTTCACAGAAACATTCAACATACAAGAATGCAATAATGAAGGCAACGCCTGAGGAATCTTCATATAAATAGCAAGCAAACTACGTGATTCCTTCGAGCCGAGAGTCTTGTAGTTAGCATTGAGATAACGATAGATACTCCATCCTGTATCAAGAGGATGCTCACCGACTGAATTGATTGACTCCATCAATTCGTCCCAAGTTGGAATGTGTTTCTGTTCTGACATAAGGTATATTATTAATTGAAATTATAAATCCATATCCACATCATCCTTTTCATTAAGGAAACATTTAAAGGCAATTGCAAAATCCCTCATTTGACTCATAAAGTCCGACTTCTCGTTACTTTGATTTATTGCATCAAACAAGATGGCATATTGCCCTAATCTTTCCTTTGGAATAAGCGTCAAAGCAAGATCTCCACTATAATGAAGACGATAGAAATCAAGCAACAAGTCCTGTCCCGTCCATCGAGTCCATGCTTTGTTTTTCTTTGCTTGAGGTGAAATGCGGCGAAGGAGTTCTTGACCATTCAACGGAAGCATTTCATTTTGCAATATCTTAGGCAAATCCTTTACCGCAAAACGATTTCGGACAAGGTCGCGGAAGATATAATCACAAAATTCATTATAGTCCTTCGCTTTAAGAATATCTGTATTCCACAAAGGTTTGTTATGCTTCGACTTGAGGTATTTCAACTCCTTCCGATATTGTCCAAAGAAAGAGTCAAAACCAGCCACATCTTTCATGATAACAGTCTCAATATTAGCATGATTATCATCAAGAGAAAGGATTCTGTAAGCAGGCACACAAGTAATAAGTGATGGAATCTGCACATTATACATGGTTTGGTTTCCAACCGACTTTTTCGCAGTATCAAATATATGCATGTGACCTGCAAAATGCAAACGGACTCCCGCCTCAAACATAGCATTACTTACTTCTGCACTTGGCACTCGTTCGATATCAAACTTCTCCTTTCCCCAAGAACGTGCAAGAGCATCCGAAGCACCATCATTGAAATCAAGAAGAGGAAAATGACTAAAAGCAATTACATGTTTTCCAAGTCGCTTAGCCTCATCGTAAACGTGCTTAATCCAAGGCACAAGGTGCGGTTTATGTTCAAGGGTGTTGTTATATCCCACACCCGAATTCTTATATTTCCCCGAATTCCCATCTGGCAGATAGACTCCGCTATCAATACTCAAAAGCCAAAGTCCCTCAATTGGTTCAACAAGATAACTTGTATCATAAGCTTTTATATCTCCTGCATAAGTAAAAATTCGGTTGTCTACCAAACTCAAACTATTTGCCTTTGCATAAGTATAATCCTCATATTTGTAATTGGAGAATGGAGTTTCCCAATACAAATATTCCTGACGAGGAAAATAACCATACTTATCAAAATAAGACATCAGTTCCTTATGACCAAGGCTATACATATCCTTATTCACCTTATCATGCTTTGGATCAAATTGGTAATTTGGAATTGCAACCGAAGGATCGCTAACCAAAGTATATGAACTACCATCCGAATCCATCACACCTTTCATAAAACTCTCCTTTCCAAAAGGCGAACTGGGGTCATGGTTGCCCGGAGTGACAAAGAACATCATGCCATACTTCTCCTCATATTCAGCAAGCATTTTGTTAGCCGATTGCATATTGAGGATTTGTCCATCATCAGTCACATCACCACTTATCACAACGAGTTTTATACCCCTTTTTGCAACATCATCAAGTGCAGCACGAAAGGCAAAGATATTCTCGTTGAAGAGTCGGGTGGATTGCACCTGAGCATCCATAGTTCTCAACAAATCAGAATGAGAAATCACATCCTGTATATGTGGATCAGAAAGAAATGCAATCTGCTGTGCGTCAACATAATGCGGATATAACAACGCCAATAGTACAACAATAATACTAAATTTTAGCATTCTGATTATATTCATAAACTCTTTTCCAATTTAAGTAATGCTTCTTTCAAATGCAATCCACCAGCATAACCCGTTAAACTACCATTAGTTCCAATCACCCTATGACAAGGAATGATAACCGAAATAGGATTATGCCCCACAGCGCCTCCAACCGCCTGAGCAGACATCTTTTCCTTTCCACTTCCACGAGCAATCTCCTTAGCAATGTCATTATATGTTATTGTCTTTCCGTATGGGATTCGAAGCAAGATTTCCCATACTTTCTCACGAAAAGCAGTTCCTTTCGGACGAAGTCGAGGCATAAAGTCGGGGCATTCACCCGAAAAATAAATATCGAGCCATCGCTTCACCTCCTCAAAGATAGGTAACTCTGCTTCAGCCACATCATACGACATGGTAGAAGCAAAATACTTCTGTTCTTCAAACCAAAGTCCGACAAGGGCATCATCCTCAGCAGCGAGAGTTATCTTGCCTAAAAGCGAATCATAATACGAGATATATTGCATATTTCACATTCTTTTTTGTTATTTGAGTGGCAAAGATACACATTTTTATTAATAAATAATAAAATGCTGTTTAATTTTGTTATTACAACAATGTTTTATTTGTATGTTAAAATTAAATATGTAACTTTGCCCACAACAAAAAAACAAAAGAACATGAAACGAGTATTATTTACTTTTATTTTATTAATGAGTATGGGACTTTTCAATTTTGCATCTGCCCAGGATTACAAAAGTATGTGGAAAAAAATTGACGATTTGGTAATGGAAGACAAACCAAGTTCAATCATCTCCGAGGCAGAAAAGATTTTATCCAAAGCAACAAAGGAGAACAATTTCCCTCAGATGCTTAAGGCTCAACTGTGTATCACAGAGAAGAAATGCGACCTTGATCCAGAGCTCTTTCAACCCGAAGAATACGAAAAGCTTATTGTTTCGATAAAGAATGACGACAAACTCTCTGCCCCAGTGAAGGCAGGGCGACTTGCTGTGCTCCATTGCGCACTCGCAAGTGCCTATCAAGAGATGCAGGACTCATACGTTCACGACTTCGACAAAGAAACCCGCGAACAGTTTCCTGCCAAGGCAAAAGAACATATCCTCGAAGCACTCAGCGACATGGAAACACTCTCACATATCGACGACACCGAGTATAAGGCGATGATTGAACTCCAAGAAGACAGTCGTCTTTTCAATCACGACCTTCTCAAGGTTATTATCGACTACGCTCTCAGTAGAAATTACAACATATCAGCCGAAGAAGAACTCGATATTCTTGAAAGAGCCATCAAAGTTTATGAAGCAAACGGCAATCGTAATGCATCAACCATTCTCCAACTTCGTGTTCTCAGCATAAGAAAGAATTCAAGACTGAAGAGCATTCGCATCACGCATGATGAATATGTAAAGAGACTAGAGGCTCTCCATGCCCAAACTCAAGATATTGAAGTAGGAGCAGATGTTGATGCGGAACTTGCAGACGCTTATTATATCGATAAGCACAAGCAACTCGCATTTGTTCGCGAAGCACAAATCAAATGGGCAAAAAGCAAGAAAATCAACAATTTCAAGAATACTGAGACTGAGATAATGAGTAAACACATTAGCCTTTATGCTCAGCCCAACATCATTGCCAACAAACCTTTCGAGCTTGACATTCGATATACCAATCTGACAAATGCCAAACTCACCATTCGCGAATATGCAGGAAAAGACAAGGATGGTCACTTGAGCGAGAAAGGTGCAGCCATCAATATATATAAGTATAATGTAACTCTTGATGAGATAAACCAAGCACACAAGGACAAGAATGAACTTTTCTATGGCGACTACAGTACAAATATCACTCTTCCAGCAGGACACTACACAATTGTAGCAGAAACTGAAGGTGCGAAGGACTTGCTCGAATTGAGAATCACATCAATCCGTATCGTTTCGCTCTCCCTTCCTGACAAAAAAAATATGCTTGTAACTGTACTTGACAACGAAACTGGTCGTCCCGTTCCTGATGCCACCATTATGTGCTTCAACAACGGGAGATACGATTATGGGAAAAAGCCTGTTAAGAGTTTTGTCACAGACAAGAATGGCGAAGCAATAGTTCCTTACCAAAGTGAACCGAAAAACAGGGATTACTATCTTATGTCTGCGGTTCGCAATGCGTCCAATTATGGCACTCCATCCGAAGACTGCACTCCATTAATCTCTACCAGCCAGTCATATCTGTGGTCTTCTGACGGCGAAACTCATACAACCAAGATTTACACAGACAGAAGTATCTACCGCCCAGGCCAAACTGTTCATGTGTCTATCCTGCAGTTCAAGCAGCAGAAAGATAATGTAATCGTTACGCCCGAATACAAAAACATATATACGGTTTATGATGCTGACCATAAGGAAATTTCAAGTACAGAAGTCACTACCAACGAACTTGGTTCCGCATCTTTTGATGTAGTCCTTCCCACAAATTGTAAACTTGGAAATTACAGCATAAACTGCACAAGCAACTACCGCTCCTACAAAGCCTTTTTCTATGTAGAAGAATACAAGCGCCCGACTTTCGATGTGAAGTTTGATGAAAAACAAAACACCACCAAATACAATTTGGGCGAGAACGCCAAAGTATTAGGCATGGCAAAGACCTTCTCTGATGTACCTGTTCAGGGTGCTACAGTCAAGTACACTATCGAATGGTCTTCCAACTATGGTAATTGGCGTTGGTATCAGCAGTGGAAGGAACTCACAAGTGGCGAAACAACCACCAGCGATCTTGGCGAAATCAACATTGAATTTCCAACCCTACTCCCCGAAGAAGTTTACTCTGACAGTATTTCATATCGTATCAAAGCAGAAGTTACTGATATCAACGGAGAGATGCAACAAGGTGAGTTCATGATCAATGTGAACAATCCAGGCCATGTAAAGCAAGACAAAAAGGACGAAGAAGTCAAGGACGAATTGACAGTTTCATCCGAAGAGATTTCCGAAACCCAAAATTCTGAGGTAACATTTTCTGCAAAAGAAAAGGACGCCCTCGTTTACTACTATGTCATCTCAAACAACAAGGTTGAGACAAAAGGCACTAAGGTGCTCAATGGCGACAAGTTGAATTTCACTGTCAAGTATAAAAAAGAATGGGGTGATGGAGTTCAAGTCCATGTCTACTACGTGCGAAACGGACATCACTACTACGAATCAAAGGACCTTGTATATGTTCGTCCAAACAAGAAATTAACCCTTGCTTGGAGCACGTTCCGCGACAACCTGCAACCTGGTCAGACCGAAGAGTGGGTTCTCTCTGTTAAGGATCATAACAATAAGGTGGTAAATGGTGCAGAACTGCTTGCCGTAATGTACGATGCATCTCTTGATAACTTATACCCTCACAATTGGGAACTCAGTCTCAAATTCTCTCGCAGACTTGTTTCTACTTCATTGAATGCCTCAAGCAACAATCCAAGTTGGACACTTTCGCTCGAACCAGGAGTTACTTTCTTAAGAGGTTTCTATCGCTCATACGACACAATGCAGACGTTTGAACACCAACGTTGGTATAAGGCCCGAAATCGCGATTATACGACGGGAGGAATGTTCCAAGAAATGGTCTATAGCACAGCAGCCCCAACAATGAAAAGAGCAATAGAACCATCAGTTGGAGTGCTAAGTGAAGCTATGGACATGGATGTCGCTATGGCAAAGGAAAGCAAGCAACAGAACGAAGAACCAACCGAGCAAATTGCCAAACCACTACGCACCAACCTTTCCGAACTTGCATTCTTCTACCCTCACATCACTACAGATGCGAAGGGCGAGGCTCATATTGCCTTCACTCTTCCTGACTGCTTGACCGAATGGAAATTCATGGGGTTAGTACACACCAAAGATATGGACTACGGCACAATCACCACTCGTGCCACAGCTAAGAAGGACTTTATGGTGCAGCCTAACATGCCTCGTTTCCTCCGCACAGGTGATAAGGCTGTGATATCTGCCAAGATAATTAATATGTGTGACAAGGCTGTCAAGGGTACTGCTACAATACGAATTGCCGAAGCCGAATCAGAAACTGTTGTGATGACAAAAGAAGTGAAATTCAATGTTCCTGCCCAGCAGACAGTCCCTGTGGAATTCCCTATTGATAGCAATTTGAAGGATGGTGACTACACCTGTGAAATCGTTGCTTCTAATGGCACTACAAGTGATGGCGAACGTAACCGCCTTCCTATCATTACGACTAAAGTGGATATAGTGGAGAACGTGCCTTTCTACATCACAGATGCAGGTTCTACAACAGTTGACCTTTCACAATTATTCAACCAAGGCAGTCCTACCACTACCGACAAGACTATCAGCATCGGATACACAGACAACCCTGCCCTTTCGGTATTCAAATCACTTCGTGCTCTCCAAAATCCTAAGCATGACAATGCACCTTGCTATGCCGCTGCACTCTACAGCAACCTCGTACTTCTCGACATGAGCAAGTCGTTGGGCGATCGTCTCGAAAACTTTGATGCAGAAGCTTCTAAAGCAACTGCAGACAAAGCTCTTTCACAACTCAAAAAACTTCAACTCTCAAGCGGAGCATGGACCTGGTTCGAAGGAATGAAAGCAAGCTATTACATAACTCTTTCTGTAGCAGAAAACCTCTCTCGACTCCAATCATACCTCAACCGTCATGATACGGACAATGCACCGGCCGACATCGACAAGATGCTCAAGAAAGCACTTAAATATCTTGACAAGGAAACATATGACACATACAAGTATCGTAAGTCGCACAAGTTCTTGCTCCGCCCAAGCAACGAAGACATACGTTATCTTTCTATTGCAAAAAATCCTAATGAGGAAATGCTCAAAAAGTATCTTGATGAGATAACTAAGGAATTCCGCAACCTCACTATCTACGGTCGTGCGGAAAGTGTACCTATCCTCAAAAAGTATGGTCGAGAATCTGCAGCAAAGAAATTCCTCGAGTCTATCAAGGAATATACGGTATTCAAGGAAGGATTTGGACGCTACTATGCAACCGATTTAGCTTACTATTCATGGTGCGACTATCGCATCCCTACCCAACTTGCTGCTATGCGTGCAATGGATGATCAGCAATATCTTCTCGACATGCAGCTCTGGCTCCTCCGACAAAAGCAGACTCAGACATGGGACAATCCTATCAATGCTCTCGACATTGCAGACTTCCTCTTAACAACTAATCGTGAGACATCGCTCCATGAAGTGACAATCCCAACTCTTGTTCTTGACGGAAAGTCTGTCCTTCAGGACACTATCTACCAGATTCCTACTGATGAGAAAGTGAACGAACTCCATGTATCCAAAACATCTCCAGGCATATCTTGGGGACACGTCCGTTCTACATTCCAGGAGGAAGTGAGCAACTTGAAATCATATTCATCTGGCGAACTCACTATCGAGCGCAAGGTGATGCGTGATGGCAACAAGGTTACTATCCGTCACATCCTTCATGCCGACCGTGATATGGACTTCGTGCAAGTGACTTCCCAGCATGCAGCATCACTCGAACCGCTTCGTACTATCTCCGGTTATCAATGGATGGGAGGTCGTGGTTGCTATCTTGAGGTTCACGACTCATACATTTCTCTCTTCTTCGACAAGTTCACCCGTGGCACAACCACTATCGATATGGAATACTACATTGCTCGCGAAGGCGAATACAACACTGGATATGCAAATATCGAATGTACCTACGCCCCAGAATTTGGTGGGCATTCAGCAGGAAACATACTGAATTACAACAAGTAAAAATCAAAGTTATAGATAAGAAAATGATAGCGAGTTCAACAAGGACTCGCTATTATTATGGACTAAAGAAATCAGTAATTTGATTGGCAGAAAAAAAAACAATTTATCTTCAAATAATTATACACATTATACATTCCTTCCGTATCTAACTCATATCCAACTCGTTACCAATGTACAATCGTATGTATGATCGCATTTTCGATTATACATATTATACATACAATCCCAGTACCCGTTTTTAGTACCGCCAAGCGGGTACTGCAGTACCCTCTATATGGTACTCGAGTACTCACTTGATGGTACTGCAGTACTCACTATAATGGTACTCAAATACTAACTGCATGATACACTAATTTCCATCTATCGAATAGCCTACAAATAGGCGTTGAAGACTTCTATGTAGAGGCAAATATGCCTATATAATCCCTTTGTAAGACCTATTTTGACTTATTTGGACTCCTTCAATATACTCATATACTCATCATAACTGATGTATTCGCCGCCCATACTCTTCAAGTGGGCAGTCTCAAATTGGCAATCAATCATTAATCCTCCCACTTCCAACAACTTCTGAGCCAAAAATATCAATGCCATCTTCGAACCCGAAGGCACAAGACTGAACATGCTCTCACCAAAGAAACATTTTCCGAGAGCCACACCATACAGTCCGCCGACAAGTTTCTCACCTTCCCACACTTCTACACTCGCTGCAAAACCCTGTTCGTAGAGTCGGGTATAAGCCTCAATAATTTTCGGTCCTAACCATGCACCGTCCTGGTCTTCACGGAGTTTGCCACAATTCCTTATCACCTCCGTAAACGCCTTATTGATGCTCACCTGATACTTATTCTTTCGTATGAGAGTTCGCATCGAGTGGCTGACATGAATCTTCTCAGGGAAGATAACGAAACGTTGCATCGGACACCACCACTGGATGATTTCATCACGAAAGGCATACCAAGGGAAGATGCCGTTGCTATATGCAAGCAGGAGACGATCCACACTCAAGTCGCCACCTATAGCAAGCAGTCCATCTTCCTCACCTAAGCGAGGATTGGGAAAACTTATCGTTTTAGAAAGTTGAAATACCATTTTTAATTTGTTTATTTCTTGCAAAGGTACAATTTTCCCCCTATAACGCAAAATCTTAATTCTTAATTCTTAATTCTTAATTAAAAATCACTACCTTTGCAGTCCGAAAGATAAAAAGAATGAATAGCAACTACATAGAAATAATGGACACGACACTCCGTGATGGCGAACAGACCAACGGAGTCTCATTTGTACCACACGAAAAATTACTTATGGCTCGTATGCTGCTTCAGCAGGTCTGTGTTGACCGTATTGAAGTGGCAAGTGCTCGTGTAAGTGAAGGTGAGAAAGAAGCTGTGACGATGATTTGCCGATGGGCAAGACAAGCAGGAAAACTTGATGCAGTCGAAGTGCTTGGTTTCGTGGATGGAACCACTTCGCTCGACTGGATTAACGATACTGGTTGCCGCAATATCAACCTCCTCTGCAAAGGTTCGGAGAAGCATTGCAAATACCAACTCAAGAAGACTCTTGAAGAGCATGTGGCAGATATCAAGAAGAGCATCGCTTATGCCACCGAACTTGGCATCTCGGTCAATGTATATCTTGAGGACTGGTCAAACGGTATGAAGGATTCGCCAGACTATGTATTTGCGTTTGTTGATGCATTGAAAGACTCAGGCATCAAGCGATTCATGCTTCCAGACACTCTCGGCGTGCTCAATCCTATACTTACTGCCGAATTCATCAAGAAGATGGTCGACCGCTATCCTACCCTCCATTTTGATTTCCACGGACACAACGACTACGACCTCGCTACGAGCAATGTGCTCTCAGCGGTAGATTGTGGTTGTCGTGGTGTGCATACTGCGGTAAATGGACTTGGAGAGCGTGCCGGAAATGCTCCGCTCAGCAGTATCGTGGCAATCTTGAAAGATCATTATCATGCTAATATCGGTGTTTGTGAAGATAAACTTAATGAAGTCAGCACACTCGTGGAGAACCTCTCCGGTATCGCTATTCCACCAAACAAACCTATCATCGGTGAAAATGTGTTTACTCAGGTAGCAGGTGTTCATGCCGATGGTGACAATAAGCATAGCCTTTATTGCAACGACCTTATTCCAGAGCGTTTCGGTCGTAAACGTGAATATGCTCTTGGAAAGAATTCGGGCAAGGCAAATATCCTCAAGAATCTTGAAGAACTCGGTCTTGAACTCACTCCAGAACAGACTCGTCGTGTGACAGATCGAATCATCGAACTTGGAGACAAGAAACAAATTGTGACTCAAGAAGATCTCCCTTATATCGTGAGCGATGTACTCAAGCATTCAGCTCCAGACGATAAGGTGAAACTCCTCTCGTATATGGTCAGCACAGCCTATGGCCTTAAGCCTATGGCTTCTGTAAAACTTGAAGTGAATAGCGAAGTGTATGAAGAGTCTGCCATGGGTGATGGTATGTACGATGCTTTCGTGCGTGCAGTTCGTCATATCTATCGTGACAAACTCCAGCGTAAGTTCCCTTGGCTCAGCAACTACCAAGTCAGCATTCCACCTGGTGGTCGTACAGATGCCCTCGTTCAGACTACTATCACATGGGCTTGGAACGACAAGACTTATCGCACTCGTGCCCTTGATGCAGACCAGACTGAAGCAGCTATTAAGGCAACGATAAAGATGCTGAATTTGTTGGAGAATGATTATTTATAATAGTAATTGCAAGTGAAAAGTGAAAAATTCCTTTTGGAATTTTTCACTTTTCACTTAAACTATTCACATCATAACTCGGACAATCCTTTATTCTTTCCCTCGGACTTATCACTCCATCGTGATTCCTATCCGGACTATAATCCCTATGTCCACAAACTCGTGCACGTGGATATATCGCCTTTAGGTGTTCCACCAACTCACTAATTGCCATCTTCTGCGCTTTTGTTCTCGTATCATACGACACATAAGCCACACCACGAATGGCAGTTGCCACAATTGTATCCTTACCCACTTCAGTCTGAAAACAAGCATACACCTTATCTTTCAGTTCATCAGGAATGCGAATCTTTCCCATTCCCTTCACCCTTTTTGCTCGCCTCAAACCACCCTCGTAGCACACTCCGATGGTAGTTGCATTATGCCCACTCACATGAGCTCCCTTCACCTTCAAGTCTCTGCCTTTATGCACCACACCATCTTTCGTGATGTAATAATGATAACCAATGGCTCTGAAACCTCTCATCCTATGACTCTTCACAATTGAGTCGATAGGATAGTCATAATCATCGCCCGTTGCAGAGCAATGTATCACGATTTCCGTTATAGGTCTTGCATTCTGCCTCAGTCCCAATGCTTTATCATCAATCTCGATTACAGGATCTGGCTCTTCAATTATAGAATCCACAGTATCAGCACAGGCTATTTCCTTCGCCAGTTCCGGCACCTTCACATCTGTCTTCTCCGAAGGGCAGAACATCATCATCGCCACCACCACAAGCATCAAAACTAACACAATTCCTATTATCCACTTTTTCATATACTTCTATTTTTGCACAAAGATACGAACACAATCCCACATTTGCAAACAAATCACCCCCAAATCCTTCCTCACTCCTCAATTTCTTTCGCTGTCCCAACAGATAAAATTTTATTTTATCCCCCACCCCTTTTAAACCTTCCCTCCCCCCTCATAGTCATACCAACAAGTCATTTACTAATTTTTTATCAAACATTTATCCAATGAAAAAACTATTTATTGCTCTCCTTGCTGCATGTGCAACAACAAGCACATACGCACAAGAACCACAAATCGGCATGTTCCCAGGAATGCAAAAAATCGAGTGTAATTTCAACGACTACGTAAAAGAACCTGACGGCTTCGACAAAGAAACTGCCAACATCCAACGCGGAACAATCGAAGAAGTAGAATACAAGTCTACTACAGTAGGAACTACTCGTAAGGCTACCATCTATCTTCCTCCAAAGTACGACAAATCAAAGAAATACCCAGTCCTCTACCTTCTCCACGGTATTGGTGGCGACCACAAAGAATGGATGTTGGGCGTTCCAAATATCATCATGGACAACCTCTACGCAAAGAATGCAGCAGAACCAATGATTATCGTTATGCCTAACGGTCGTGCAATCCCAGAAGACGGTGCAGGCGGCAATATAATGGCACCTGAGAAAGTAAAGGGTTTCGAAATCTTCGAGCGTGACCTTATCGACGACCTCATCCCATTCATCCAGGGTAAGTACAGCACATATACCGACAAGCAGCACCGTGCAGTTGCTGGTCTCTCAATGGGTGGCGGACAATCACTCAACTTCGGTCTCGGCAATATGGACAAGTTTGCTTACGTAGGTGGTTTCTCATCTGCTCCAAACACAAAGATGCCTGAGCAACTCATCCCAGACGTAGATAAGACAAAGAAGGAAAACACACTTCTCTGGATGGTCTGCGGTAGTGCCGACGGACTTATGTTCAACAGTTCTCGTCTCAAGGCATTCTGCGACAAGAACAACGTCCCTTGTACTCTCATCCAGTATCCAGAAGGCAAGCACGACTTCGTTGTCTGGAAGTACGGACTCTACAACTTCGCACAGAAGATCTTCAAATAGCAATCATCCACCATTAGGATAAGATAATGCCGCATTAGTATTCCATAAGGAGTGCCAATGCGGCAATTCTTTGTTTTATACGCTACTTTGAAGCGTACCTCAAACAAAATTGCACAAAAAAAAGAATACCCTAATGGATATTCTAAAAACCTAAAACCATTTCTTGTTCTCTCAATATATTTTTCGTAGCGAGTATGAGAATCGAACTCA
>DCIW01000145.1:13525-13652 GCA_002317225.1 Prevotellaceae bacterium UBA1716
TCCTAGCCGATAGACGAACTCGCCAGGATGACTTAGCTCATCAGGGATTGGAAGCGTTCCTTCAGAGCTCCTACCATTTCAAGTCGCTGGCAGTTTGTTAGGTGGTAGCGAGTATGAGAATCGAACT
>DCIW01000252.1:0-15812 GCA_002317225.1 Prevotellaceae bacterium UBA1716
GCGTATCGTAACGAAGTGTATCGTTAATATAATAAGGTTCGCGCGATACTAAAGTAGTAATTTAAATCCTCACTTCTTCTTTCTAAAAGGTTAAAAGTAAGGTGTTAAGGTGTTAAGGTGTTAAGGTTTTTTATGTTTGGTCAGCTCGAAATAGTGTCCGCTATTTTGCATGCCAGACTATGGGATAACCCATTGTGATGTCGCTAAAAAGTCGTACCTTTGCATTGTGATAAGGAAAAACACACGTTATAGACGACCGACCCTCGTCGTTAATAAAAGCGCAGGCCGGCAATTAGTAACGACTGCCTCTCGTCGTCTATATGCCTTCTTTCAACACTCTCTCATTATTCACAAACACAAATTTTTCACTATGATCAACTACTCACTTACCATGCGCGGCAATCCATCGGATCCTGCCGCTGCCAAGAGGGCTTACGCTCAAGCTCAGTATCAGGAGGTGATGAACCTCAACCAGTTTGCGTCCCACATCGCTGATCACGGATGCGTCTACTCGCGTGCCGACATCGCCGCTATCCTTACTATGGCGGTCGACTGTATTCACGAACTCCTCCTCAAGGGTCAGAAGATCCAGCTCGGCGACCTCGGTTCGTTCTGGGTGGCTCTCCGCAGTGTCGGTGCCCGCACTTTTGGCGATTTCGTTGCCACCAACAACATCAAGAAGGTGAAGGTGCATTGGACTCCGGGGGCGCAGTTCGAGGACCTCATCAAGGAGGCTACCTTCAACCAGGTGCCAAGTCGTAAGGTGCAGGCAGAGACTCTGAAGGAGATTAACCAGTAGAGCTGAGCGTTGCTTCGCTACGATACGCTGGCGCTACGATACACTTCGTATGCACTTCGTTACGATACACTTCGTTACGATAACTGCCTCCGGATGGTATACAGCGCGCCAGCATTGTAGCAAAGCGTATCGTAGCTTTAGCGTATCGTAGTGCAACGTATCGTAGCAACGCGTATCGTTTTTCTATGAAAAAGACTCTCGCTTACTTTTCCTTCTTCTCTGCCATCATTTTCGCTCTGCTCGGTCTCCTCCTTCCCCCGATGGGGGTGATCGATGCGAGTGTGAATGTCTTCATCGCCCAACTCCTCGTACTTTGTGCCACTCTGCTGGGAATCAAGTCGTTTGATCCGTCCCGCTCTCTGAATAAAAATGAAAAAAGGTCTGAAAGCTGATTGCTTTCGGGCCTTTATGTGCGTTAGGGGGGCGGTATTGGATATTAGATAAAAAGGGAAGAACTGTACGGTTAGAACTTCGTTCTTGTTTTTAGGGAACGCTTCGCTCAAATGTTCTGCAACCTTTAGCTCAACGAACGAAGGTGAGTTAATGTTGACTGCAGTATTACTGCAATATTTATTTATATTTCTGAAGATATTTAACTACCCGGATGGCTCTGTGAGCTCTGTGGCTCTGTGGAAGATATAGTTTACCGGACGCCAATAATAAAAAAACTTTCGTTTGTTCCTCTTTTGAGGTCTTCTCTGTCTTGGAGTGAATCAAGGGGTCTGACCCCTTGATTCACTCTGATTAATAGGCTGTTAGAGGCGGATTGAGGGTGTTTTGGCGCTTTGCAACGTTTGAAAAATTAAATGTGATCGTTGCTCTTTAGAGAAATGTTCTTCAATGTAACTTCAATCTTCAGCTAAACGAATGAATGCGAGTTAATGAATAAATAAATATTGCAGTAACATTGCAGTAACATTGCAGTTATAATTGCAGAACATTTGAGCGAAGCGTTCCCTTTAAAATTATTCGCTACGAATAAATATTATGGAACGTCGCTATCGCTCCTCTTATCGCTCGGCTTGACCGACGCTCTTTAGAGAAATGTTCTTCAATGTAACTTCAATCTTCAGCTAAACGAACGAAGGTGAGTTAATGATACTTCAATGAAGAAAAGTTTTGCTGGTTTTAGTGGTTTTATTCCATCGATTTTGTATTTTTGGCGGTAATTATTTGGTTATGTGGGCAAAAGGCGGTACCTTTGCATTTTTATTGTGAATAACTTAACGTGTATATTAGACGAAAAGATATGTTTGTTATGAAGAAAAAGGTGTTTTTAGCTATATTGTGCTTTGCATTTAGTTTTGTGCAGGTTTGGGGAGCATTCACCTCCAAAACCTCAGTAATTGCAGAATGTAAGTCTGGAGAGGGGTATGTGTACGTATCCACAAGTAAATTGACAAAACAGAAGGGACTAGACAGTTGTACTACGATTTCCGTGACCCAAACTCAAGGTCCGGCCAAACCAAAAACACTACACACCTACTACTTATATACCAAACCCGCAAACGACGACTTCGCGTTCAAAGGATGGTCGATAGATGGTGAAAATCCCATCGAAGGATCGACAAAAGACGTTCCGTATATCGTTACGGTTCCGACAAGCTCCTTATCTGATACCTGCGTAACATATACCGCCCTCTATCAGAAGAAGATATACTATAATGTCACCCTGATTTCCAATGGCACAGGCACCATGGGCGCCACCGACGGACGCGATTCTATCAAGCAGTCGCAGACGTTGCATACCAGGGATGAGGTTTGCTTCTTCACCACCCCAAATGCCGGTTATAAGGCGGCGGCATGGTACACCCGTAACATGACTAATGGCAAGAAAACCTATTTCTCCTATGCTCGCGAACCTAAGTATCTGTTCTACGAAGATGTGTATGTGGGTGTGGACTTCATGCCTGAAGAATTGCCGGTATTTGTGCATAAAGAGACAGGCACCCCTTATAGCGACTTCAACAAAGCCATTAAGGCGGCAAAGGATGGCGGAACGATCATCATGACCTCGGGCGGATCGCTCGAGAAGGGCGAATACGTCATTCCTGAGGGCGTAACCTTTGCTATCGCATTCGATGATGACATGAGTTATTACACCGATAATATCAAGGGATATTTCGATGCCGAACATTGCACACCCGACAAGGTCGGTTATATCGCTCCTTCACCATACGAAACTCTCACTCTCAAGAAGGGTGCCCATCTCGTGGTGAACGGCACCATGACCGTTTCTGCCAAGATGAACGCATGCAATGGCGGTAGTACCATCGTTGGCGGTGGCGTGTATGGCCAGTACGGAGCGGTTCAGATGGACGAGGGCAGCAGTATCGAGGTCAACTCGGGCGCCACTCTCTATGCATGGGGATATGTGTCGGGCGAAGGCCATGTGAAGGTCAACTCAGGCGCGACTCTCCACGAAGGATTCCAGATGACTGCCTTCAGAGGTGGAACGGCAACGAGTTCCATGTGTAGCGGAGAAGAGTTTTCGGGAAAGAAGGTATTCCCTGTAAACCAATATTATGTGCAGAATATCGAGACTCCTGTCATATTCGCCAAGGGTGCTTACGACAATGTGCGTTCGGCTGTTTATGCATCGGAAAATGGTGATGCGAACATGGCTAAGGTGACTGTAAGCGATCCTGTCACTTTTATTGGCGAGGATGGACTTTTCGAACTCGACGGAGAGGATGCAACTCTCACCCGCTGGTACGACGGCCATCGCGACCGCCAGATGTACCGCATCAGTGGCAATGCGCATTTGGGCAACTTGCAGGTGTCGGCATTGGGTGGAGGCATATCCACTTCGGGTTACGTTGTACCGATTACCAATAATATGTCGATTGAGGTGGAAAGCGGCACATTTGAGGCAAAGGTGAATACCAACGGTATCTCGCTCCTTCCTGATGCCGAACTGACCATAGGCGAGGATGCCACACTTGCACTTGGCAAGGGCAATCTGTATGTGTACGACAAGGACGATTGGGGTCGCTACTCATGTTATGTGGATATCATGCCACTTCCGTACGCTCCTTCGAAAAATGCTGATTTTGTGCGTCTTGGCGAAAATATGAAGGATGCTATGCTTGATGTGCGTGGAAAGATCACGTCTGAAGGCGGATATATTTATTCTACAGCAAATGGTGGAAATATCTGTTGTACTGAAGGTGTGGGAACGATAGAGTTTGCAAGTCCGGAGGCATTGGAAAGCGTGACTTATCAGGCAAGGCAGGCACGTGGATCGGAAGTTCCGGAAGAGAACGGAACCACTCCTCATCCTGCAGAAATCTCCCTCACTCCAGCCAAACTCCAACAATCTGATGGCACATCCGTTTCATCCGTTAAGGGCACCACATATTATTATGTTCATGGCGAATGGAAGACGGAGAACACGCTTCCTGAAGGTGTTTCCTTTGGGGATGTATATAAGGACGGCAAATTGGACAAGAAGGATGTCGAAACGCTCATGATGCTTATTGTGAATAAAGAGTTGACTGATGCTGCAGCTGATAATGTGGATGCTGATAATGCCGATGTCAATAATGATGGTCAATACACTCCCCTCGACCTCGCCAAACTCATTGAGAAGATAAAGAAAAGTGAATCAAGGGGTCAGACCCCTTGATTCACTTTATTGCTTGCATCTAATTGTGAATCAGAGTGAATCAAGGGGTCTGACCCCTTGATTCACTACCTGCGCAGTTATAGAGGTGCCCGTTGTGCTCGATGACTACGTGGTTGTCAATGAGTTTTTTGTTGTTGTCTGGCTTGTGCTCTATCTGTTCGAGATTTGTGGAATAACTGTCGGGATTTGTCACTTCAAACATGTTTTTGACGGCAAGCACTGCCGCCATTTGACATACTTCTGCATTGAAATCGGTAACAGAAATGAATTCTGAGGGATATTTCGCTTTTTCAATGGTACTTGCAGGCACTTCGCATCTATATGTGTTTCCCAAAATGGATACGCCATATCTGGGAGCGAGCAATGTCTCAAAATATGCTGCACTGGCCACATAACGCCCTACGCCTTCCGATAAGTGGTGTTTGTCGAACGAAAAGCCAAATTCCGTTTTGTTTATGCTCGATTCCCTTATGTTTTGTACTGCTGTTCCGTAGGGTATAAGAATGTCTATTCCGTACTTCTTGCAAAACTCCTTATGCGTTTTGACTATTTGCAAGAATCTCTCGTTTGTGTCATTGTTTTGAGAGTACGAAGAGTGGGTCATGCAGATGCCTATCTTTGCATTTGGCTGATAATGCTTTATAGTGTCGAGCAAAACATCTAAGTATCCTCCATCTGTGCGTCCTTCCCACAGGTCAAATTGGTTGGAATATTTGCTAACTTGTTGTATGATAATCAAATCCCAAATGCAATCCTGTAATGCACTCTTTTGTCTGAACCCATTCTGCTGAATTGGTTGTTTGATGCTTCCGACAACCCTATTTGTGCCATAATCCATAGTGCTGTCGTTCCAACAATCCATGAAAGTCTTAAACGAGGCACCACCTCTGTTGCATGTGTAAATGCATAGCTTGGATGTGTTTATGTTTGCAGCATTACATAGATCCCTGAGATAATATGTCGTGTTGCCTGTGAATGAATTGCCTATATGCAATATTCGCAAGGTGTCCTTATGCAAAATGGAAATATCTTGTTGGGCCCCAATGCTGAAACAAAAACAAAATGATATAAGCAAAACCAAAAATCTCTTCATACGAATGGGCGAATCGAGTGAATCAAGGGGTCAGACCCCTTGATTCACTTTATTGAATGTGCGGTGTAACTTGCTGTAACTTAGGGTGGAAAGGCGGGAGGCTTGTCTGAGACTGATGCCTTTGTCAATGGCAATCCTTAGGAATTCAATCTGGGTGTCGGCACTGAGTTGCTTGAATTCTTCGATGTTGGACGTGTCGCTTATTTCTGAAAGGATTTCGAAGGCTTGCCTGTCGTTAAGGACAAACTTCTCTTTGTCCATATCAAGGCAGTCGTCGTCGACATCCATGTTTACCCATTCGACCAAATGCTCGGGATCAATACTCTTGTATGTTTCCTCGATGTCGGCAACTTGGAAAGGGAAAAGGCGTTTGTCAATGTATTCGCACCAACTGCTATATGGGTATTCTTCTGGTTTTGAGCAGAGTAAGGCTTTGACCGGATTGCGATGGATATAACGCAATAGTTGGTGGAAGTAGCGAATTTCGTCAACAGGTTCGGAACGGAATCTGTCCTGGAACAGATGTCCAGTCCTTTCGTATTTTTTGTTATAGAAAAACACATACCTGTCCTCTATCTTCTTCATCATCTCACTGATATTCCTTTTGCCTTCCTTAATGAGGATGTGGACATGGTTGGGTAATACGCAATAGGCGAAAATGGTGCAATCGTCCTTTGCAACCACCTTTCCCATTGGGTCTTTTCTTGTTGGTGCGTCTGCCAATACCTTGACCATGCACATATAATCATCTTCGTCGAAAAAGATGTCTTGCTTGTTGATTCCTCGCAGCATAACATGGTATATGCCGCTGACTGACTTTTGTCTTGCTTTTCTTGGCATACTTGATCAAAATTGTTTTTTACTTGTTCACTCCGCAAATATACGCCTTTTTTATCTTTCACCCAAATTTTCTCCCACTTTTTTTGCGAGAGAGTGAATCAAGGGGTCTGACCCCTTGATTCACTTTTGCTTGTATCTGGTTGTGAATCAGGGTGAATCAAGGGGTCTGACCCCTTGATTCACTTGTGGGGGTGTTGGTGGGGTGTAATCTGGGTGGGGTGTTTTGAGGGGGAGAGTGGGGGAGGGGAAGTTTTTTTGTGGGGAAGGGTGATTTTTTTGTGCGTGCGTGCGTACTTATAAATAAATTTTTGTATCTTTGTGCGATTTTGTGTGAGGACTTTAAATCGTGAAGAGTCAAATCGTAAAACCTAATATAAATTGTTAAACTAGATTATAAACCAAATTTATTGACACATGTTCAAAAAACTACTTTCTTTGGCTGCATTGGCATTATGTGCTGGCAGCATGAACGCACAGATTGAAAGTGGCAGCCAGTACTACATCCAGAATGTAGAAAGCGGCCTGTATCTTTGCGGTCAGAACAACTGGGGTACACGCTCAACAGTTGCGACTCAGGGTGATCTCTTTACTACTAATCTCAATGATGGCAAGTATGAGTTGGTGGACAACGACTTGAGCTCAGGTGACAAGGCTCTCGGTACAAACCTCTTCACAGATTCGACTGGTGCAAACTGGACTATCGAGGCTGTTGAAGGCGAAACTGGCGTTTACACTATCAAGAACGATGCCGGTTATATTGCACAGAGTGCTACTGCTGGTTACCATATTGGCTATCTCACAGAGCTGGTTGCAAACGTAACCGATGCTGCTAAGTGGTACTTCCTTACTGTAGATGCTGCAAAGGATAAGCTTGCTGCTGCTACTAAGGATAATCCAATCGATGCAACATTCCTCATTGGTGATGCTAACTTCAGCCGTAATCATGCTACAACACCTTGGACTATGGTGTCAGATAACCAGAATCTTTGTGGTGGTAATTTGGCTGGTGAAAATGGTGCCTCTTCTAACGGTTGTGCAGAATCATGGACACATATATTCACATTGAGTCAGACTCTTTCTGTTCTTAATGGAGTATATGAATTGACAGCTCAAGCTGCTTTAACAGATTATTCTGGTGCTTATGATGGTACTGATTACCCTGTTGTTTATGCAAATGATGCAACATCTCCTTTCATTTCTATGGAAGAAGGTGACCGTGGAACAAATATGACTACGCTGTCCAACTCTTTTGCTGCTGGCAAGTATGTAATTGAACCTGTAAAGGTTACTGTAAGCGATGGTAAACTGACTATTGGTGTTAAGGGAACTCGTACCAATACTTGGTGTATCTGGGATAACTTCCAGTTGAAGTACTATGGTTTGGATTTGACTGATGCAAGGGAAGCATACGAAAAGGCAAATGCTGCTGCCAATGCTGTTGATGCTACACAGAAGATGAGCAAAACTGCTTCTGATGGCTTGTCTAATGCTAAGAGCACTTATGGCAACAAGACTTACACTACAGTTGCTGCTTATGAAAAAGCTACAAATGAATTGAACGATGCTGCTAAAGCTGCTAACGAATCTATCACAGACTATGCAACTCAGAAGGCTCAGTGTGTTGCTTACGAAAGTAAGATTGCTGCTGCTGGAATCCAGGATGCAATGGAAGACTTCTCTAATGGGTTCTGGGACTGTTATAATGCTGGTACTCTCGGTGGTGAACTTAGCGAGCTTATCCAGCAGTATGGTGAGCAGATTAGTGCCCTTTGGCAGAATGCTCAAGATTTTTCTTCTAAGATTGCTAACGCAAGCTTCGAAAAGGATGGTGTAGCTGGTTGGACAAACACAGATTGTGGTGGTGCTGCTAATAATGGGAACTGGGAAGGCCGTACAGGTGACATCTTTGCAGAAAAGTGGACTGGTCAATGGAATAAGAATACAGGAGATGGAGAAAAATTGTATAATGGTTCAATCTCTCAGACAATCACTCTTCCTGCAGGTGAATACTATTTGATAGTAGACGCTAAGTGTGAACAGCAGAATGGCGGTACTGCTGGTAAGGGTATGTTCGCATTCATCGGCAATAATACTTATGAGGTGAATTCCGCTACAGGCGAAGAGTGTATCGTTTATTATAATAATGAAACAGTTGGTGACGTTACTTTTGGTATTAAGCTTGAAGGATGTACAGGTAACTGGGCTTGTTACGATAACTTCCGCCTTATGTACGTTGGTGACCTCGACACTTCAGTTCTTGAACAATTGATTAAGGATGCTGGCGACTATTACGATACTCTTGATCCTGAAAAGGATTATGCTAAGGATTTGAAGGATGCTATTGACCAAGCAACTGAGGATCTTAAGACTGCCTCTACACTTGAAGAAGTTGAGTCTTTGACTACTACACTTCAGGGCTATATCGATGCTGCTAAGCTTGGTGCTCGTAAGGATACTTATGCTGTAATCACTCCAGGTAAGTATATCATCGCAATTCAGGATGAAGAAGATGGAACATACAAGTTCCTTGGCGCTGGCAACAATTGGGGAACTCAGGCTTCACTTATTGCACACCCACAATATGTAACAATCACTAAGGCTGAAGATGGTAAGTACTATGTTGAATCTCAAGTAAGCAACGGAGGTGAAAGCAAGTACTTCAATGGCGGTTGGATGGATGGTGCTAAGACTGCATTCGAATTTATTGGCGAGCAAATGCTTGAAGGAATGGATTATTACACTGTTCAGTTGTCAAATGGTACTAACTACTATTATAACAATAATGGTTTAGTAGACAATAAGGCAGAGGCTGATTTTGGAGAAGATGGTCCTCAGCTTTGGGCTGTGATGTCTGTTGAAGTATACGAAGCAATGGTAGGTTCAGACGCTTCAGAAGAAGATCCTGCAGACTTCACTCATAGAATCCTTGACGCAGACCTCGGACGTAATAATGTAAATGTTGCTGCTTGGACAATTACTAATGCTACAAATCCAAAGACAAGTGGTGATGTTGCCAGTGCAAATGCAAACTTCTCAATCGAAGCTTATAAGGCTAAATTTAATGTTGTGCAGACAATCACTGACCTTCCTGAAGGTTTGTACGAATTGAAGGCTACTGCTATGTATCGTCAGGATGGTGCAGATCCAGTTCTTCCATACATCTTTATTGAAGATGCAAAGGCTGATTTCGCTGAACGTACAGGTACTGAAAATGATATGCGTGGAGCTGCTGCTTCAATGGCTACAGGCTTGTACACTGTAAGTACAAGAGCTTATGTAGGCGAAGACGGTACAATCAATATTGGTGCTGCTACTGAAGGTACTTCTTGCTGGGCAATCTTCGATAACTTCCAGCTCTACTATCTTGGTGAAATGACTCTTACTGAGTACAATCGTGCTACTGCTGCTGGTAAGTATGGCACAATCTGTCTTCCTTATGCTGCTGCTACAGAAGATGCTACAGTTTACTCTGCTGCAATTGACGGCACAGAGGTAGTTCTTACTGCTGTAGAGGCTATGGAGGCTGGTAAGTCTTACATCTTCTTGGCAAATAAAGACAATGTGAAATTCAGCCAGGTTCCTGGTGGTATTGTAGATGCTCCTGTTTCATCTCTCCCACTCGTAGGTGTATGTGTGCCAACTTTGGTTCCTGTAGGTGACTATGTTCTTCAGACTCAAGATGGAGTACAGAACTTCTATAAGGTTGTAGAAGGCGCTCAGCCAACTCTTGGCGATTGTAAAGCATACCTCACAGCTCCTGCTGCTTCTGGTGCTAAGGTTCTCAGCTTCGCTAGCGCTACTGCTATCAAGGCTCTCGACGCTCTCGTAAGTGGTGATGCTAAGATCTATGATCTTAATGGTCGTCAGCTTAAGTCATTGCAGAAGGGTGTGAATATTGTTAATGGTGTGAAGGTGATGGTTAAATAAGGACAAGACCCCCTCTAACTCCCCCTGCTTAGGGGGGGAGGAGGCCTGCGGGGTGTATTCGGATTTTTTAATTAAATTAAAAATATAGAGACACAATGAAAAGATATATAAAGCCGGAAATGGAGATCACTATGGTTGCTATGAAGCAGATGGTGATGCTAACGCTCTCTGAGACTCCTGCTGATCCTGGAAAGCCTTGTGATGTGAAGGCGGTGGATTTTGCTGAGGAGCAGAATTTTGAGTTTTAGGACCCCCTCGGTCCCCCTTAAGGGGGATGAGAGGAATCGTGAATATGATAATGGCGTGTCGCATAGGTGGCACGCCATTACTTTTAAAGTGAATCAAGGGGTCTGACCCCTTGATTCACTTGTGGGGGTGTCACGCGTAACTTGCTTTGATTTCACGTTTCGCCTTAACGCCTTAATACCTTAACACCTTAACACCTTAACGAGGCAGTTTTTGGTTGTGAATTATGTTTTTTTGTCTTTTTCCGTAAAAAATGTACACCTTATTTTAAAAAGAAGAAAGTTTTTGCTATCTTTGCCACTTGTTAACGATAATTAATAACCAAACTAACTATAATTATGAATTTCAAAAAACTATTTGCATGTGCTGCTATCGTGTTAGGTTGCGGTAGTGCTTTTGCACAAACTGACGTGACAAGTACGTATTTGGATAATGCGGGCTTTGACGAGTCAACTAATTTTATTAAAAAGGGTGTTTGTACTTATGCAGCAGATGTGACTAAAAATTCTGCTGATGGTTCAAGCCTTATGACTGTACCTAATTGGACTGCTGGACTTGATGGAGATGGAAAAGCAGGCGGTAGTTTCGGTTTTGGTACTAAAGCTTGGTTGACAGGTACAGGTTATGTTTGTCCAGACACTGACTCCGACGGCAAAGCAGAAGGTGGAGTTCTCGGTCTCGGTGGTTGCTGGGATAATAATGCATATTATACTCAGAATTTGAAGGAGAAACTTCCTGCAGGCACTTATACAATTGAAATTAAAGGCTACAATGCTGGTGATGCCACTGCTTTCGGTACTCAGACTTTTGGTATCATGGAAGAAGGTGGTAAGACTCACTATGTGACTACTACTTGGACTACTAAGGCGTGGACTACAGCTACCGTCAAGTTTGAACTTACAGAAGAAACTGCATGTACTTTCTATCTTGGCGCAACAAAAGTTTCTGGTGGTTCCGCTAAATCTGCAAAACTCTTCATCGACTATGTGAAGATCTACAAGGCTAAGTCTCTTCAGGATCTTATGGATGAAGCAACTGTAGAAAATCCTGCAGACGTAACTTCTTTCTATCTCCAGAATGCTGCAGTAACTGGTACTGACGGATGGACTAATGGTCGTGTAAATAGCGGTCAGCAGTATACAGATGCTCCTGACAATACTTATCTTGATACTTGGAACGCTACTCTCGACCAGAAGCAGAAAGTCACTCTCAAACCTGGTAAGTATACTTTGAAGGCTGCTACTCGTGCTGTTGCTGGCATTTCTGTTGCTAATATTTATGCAAACGTTAAGGACGGTTCAAAGAACAGTACAGACATTACTGCAGTAGGCAATACAGATGGCGAACTCGGAAACGGCTGGGGTTGGACTACAGTTGACTTCATCGTGACTGAAGAGGCTGAAGTTACAATCGGTTTCTATTCCGATTGTGGCAATGGCAAGTGGGCAGGTGCCGACAACTTCACTCTTTACTATGATCGCAAGATTCAGGATTCTGACTTGATGCCTGCAGCTCTTGCCGAACTTGAGGCAGCTCTTAATGATGCAGTTCAGATTGATGAGGATTATGTAGGCGAAGGCGCATTCATGTACGATGAGGATGAATACGAGGACTATGACGATATCATGAGTACTGCTTCTATGTATCTCTATGGATTGGTTGAAGGTGCTACTCTTCAGGATGTCAAGGATCAGATTGATGCTGTAAAGGATGCTACTGTTCCTTCTCTCAACGCTCCTGAATCTACTCAGGCTTACAAGATTATCTTGAAGTTTGACGGCTGGAAATATGACAATTGCGCTATGACTACTATGGCAGGTGCTCGATCAGATATGGGTAATTACAATATCCAGTACATGGCTCAGAATGCAAACTATGCTCAGGCAATGTACTTCAATGCTGTAGAAGGTGGCTATAAGATTAGCTTCATTGATGCTGATGGTAATACTCGTTATATCTCTACTGGTGTTCCTTACGGTGGTAATGCTTCTCAGATTCGTACAACTACAACTGCTGATGATGCTCTTGTAGTTGAGGTTCGTCGCAATGGTGGATATATTCAGCTCTATAATACTGCTGCAAACCACTTCGTCGGTTCTCAGGATGCAGGTGTATTTACTGTAGATTCTCACATTGACTTTGTTGTTGAAGAGACTGAAAGCCTTAACTTGATCCGTAGAATTGTGGATGAAGGTAAGTATGGTACTATCGTTTGGCCATTTGATGTTCCTACTAGTGCTTATGAGCCAACAATCGAAGGCAATACAGTTGTTCTTACAGAAGTGGAAACTATGAAAGCTAACAAGCCTTATATTGTTGGTCCTGGTGAATACTTCTTCGAAGGTGTAAATATTGCTTATAAGGATACTGTTGTGAATGGCATCTTGACAGGTGTATATACAGACTATAAAGTTCCTGTTGATTCTTATGTTCTTCAGACTAAGGAAGATGGTACACAGGCATTCTTCAAGGTTGTAACAGATGCTCAGCCAACTCTTACTCCTAATAAGGCATACCTTACTGTTCCTGAAGAAAAGGAAGAATCAGCAAAGGCTCTCAATTTTGCAGATTCTGCTGCTACAGCTATCAAGGCTCTCAACGCTCTCACATCTGGCAATGCTAAGATCTACGACATTAACGGTCGTGAGCTCAAGTCGCTTCAGAAGGGTGTGAATATTGTTAATGGTGTGAAGGTGATGGTGAAGTAAGGCCCCCCTCTTGTCCCCCTTAAAGGGGGATGAGGCCTGCGGGGTGTATTTGGATTTTTTAATTAAATTAAAAAGATAAAGACACAATGAAAAAGTATATAAAGCCGGAAATGGAGATTTGTGTGGTCTCTATGAAGAATATGGTGATGCTATCACTCTCTGAGACTCCAGCTGATCCTACTAAGCCTTGTGATGTGAAGGCGGTGGATTTTGCTGAGGAGCAGAATTTTGAGTTTTAATGACTTCTCTTGTCCCCCTCAGAGGGGATAAACGAAAAGGAAAAGTGAATCAAGGGGTCTGACCCCTTGATTCACTTTTGCATTTTTCTTTGTTTAAATTTTGCTATGTGGATTAATTGTGTTATTTTTGCAGATTGAAAAACAATATAATAATGTAGATATAATGAAAAATGTAGTTATTGCGGCGGGCTATGCCACTCGCTTGGGTGAGTTGACGAAGAACTTCCCAAAACCTCTCCTCAAGATTGGTGAGCGTAATATCCTTGAGCGTATGCTTGATGATATTGACACCATACCGGAGATTGATGAGCATATCATCATCACGAACCATAAGTTTGCACAACATTTTGAGGATTGGAAGCAGGCTGTAAGTTATTCAAAGCCAATCACTATCGTGGATGACGGTACGGAAACTAACGACACGCGTCTTGGTGCGGTTTGTGACTTGCTTTTCGCTATGGAGAAGTTGAATGTCGATGATGATCTCCTTGTGGTTGCAGCAGATAATTTGTTGTTCTTCAGTTTCAAGGAGTTTGTGGATTTCGCTAAGGCAAAGGATTCGTCTTGCATCATGTGTCATGAGCAGCCATCGATTGAGAAGCTCCAACGTACTGGTGTGGTTGTGCTCGACGACAATAATCGTGTGCTCAATATGGAGGAGAAGCCTCAGGAGCCAAAGAGCCATTGGGCTGTACCACCTTTTTATATATATAAGAAGGGAGATCTTGAACTCGTACGCCATTCGGTGGAGAACGGATGCGGAAAGGATGCTCCGGGAAATCTCGCTCATTATATGGTGGATCACGCAATAATGCATGCTTGGCCAATGTCTGCCGGACGATTCGACATCGGAAGTTTGGATACGTATTATGAAGCGTGCGATAAGTTTGGAGGTAAAAAATAATAATAAAACGGCTCTTCTTTAATTCTATAAAGAAAATCTTTATTTTGCACCGAAGGTGCGGGGAAGAAAAACCAATAAAAACCAATAAAAACTAAAAAAAACATTCATGTTTGCCTTGGGCAAAAGATGTTTTAATTGGTTTTTACAGGTTTTCATCGGTTTTTCCTTCGTCCACCGAAGGTGTATTGATATTAGTCAGATAAATTAAAGAAGAACCAATGTGATTAATAACAGATAAATAGTTTTAAGCAATGGTAAATTATAATGTTTCACTTTCCAATAAAACTGTATTGGTGACTGGTGCTGCCGGTTTTATTGGTTCAAACCTTGTGAAGCGTCTTTTTCAGGACGTGAAGGATATTCGTGTGGTTGGTCTTGATTCGATTACAGACTATTATGATGTGAATATCAAGTATGAGAGATTGAAGGAGATTGAGGCTTTGGGACGTGATTGGCGTTTTGTGAAGGCTAATCTTGCGGATAAGGTGATGATCGACCAACTCTTTGAGGAAGAGAAGTTTGCGGTGGTCGTGAACCTTGCTGCTCAGGCAGGTGTGCGCTATTCGATCACTAATCCTGGAAGCTATATCGAGAGCAACCTCATCGGTTTCTATAATATCCTTGAGGCTTGCCGCCATAATGAGGTGGAGCACTTGGTTTATGCAAGTTCGTCATCGGTTTATGGCAGCAATAAGAAGGTGCCTTACTCTACAGACGATAAGGTGGACAATCCTGTTTCGCTTTATGCTGCTACAAAGAAGAGCAACGAGTTGATGGCACATTCATACAGCAAGCTCTATAATATCCCATCGACAGGACTCCGATTCTTTACCGTTTACGGTCCTGCGGGTCGTCCTGATATGGCTTACTTCGGTTTCACGAATAAGTTGCGTGAGGGCAAGACAATTCAAATTTTCAATTACGGAAACTGTAAGCGTGACTTCACTTATGTGGATGATATCGTGGAGGGTGTGGTTCGTATCATGCAGCATGCTCCAGAGAAGGAGAATGGTGAGGACGGTCTCCCAATTCCACCATACAAGGTGTATAATATCGGTAACAACTCTCCGGAGAACCTCCTTGACTTCGTGACTATCCTGCAGGAGGAACTCATTGCTGCTAAGGTGCTCCCTGCCGACTATGATTTTGAAGCACATAAAGAACTCGTGCCAATGCAGCCGGGAGACGTGCCTGTGACTTATGCTGACACTACTCCACTTGAAGAAGATTTCGGTTTCAGACCAAGTACACCTTTGAGGATTGGATTACGAAATTTTGCGGAGTGGTACGCCCGTTATTACGGAACACAAGAATAATTTTTATTTTAACGTGAATTATTCGTGAATTGACTCCCCTTCGGTCGTCGAGCTAAAGGTTTTAACGTGAATTTTTACCGAAAAATATTATGCCAACGAAAAATTTACGTCT
>DCIW01000252.1:15881-17561 GCA_002317225.1 Prevotellaceae bacterium UBA1716
CGTGAATTATCCGTGAATTAGAACGTAAATTTTAATCGTGAATTTAATTTGTGTTTTGAACTTTTCAGCTCGACGAAGTCAATTTACGTTCCAATTGCGATAAATTTATGTTTAAGAAAAAATAAAATATTATGTACGAATACCACATTTTTAGTCCTTATAGGGTGTGCCCGTTGGGTGCTCATGTGGACCACCAGCATGGGTTGGTGACAGGATTTGCGATAGATAAAGGTGTAGACCTTTGGTTTAATGTGAGGGAGGATTCGATGGTGAATCTGACTTCGAGAACATTTGATGGGGATGTCAGTTTCGATATCAACCATCCGGTTCAGGTAAAGGAGAAGAACTGGGGCGACTATGCCCGTGGTGCCAAGTTTGCACTCAAGAAGAGATTTGAGTTGACCAAGGGCATTGATGGCGTCATCCAAGGTTCGCTTCCTGTTGGCGGCTTGTCATCTTCGGCTGCCGTACTCATCGCATACGTTATGGCATTTGCCAAGGCTAACGGCATCACACTCAAGCCTTTCGAGGTGATGCTCATCGCCAGTGAGGCTGAACGCGAATATATCGGTCTCAACAACGGACTCCTCGATCAAGCTTGTATCGCACTCGGCAAGAAAGACCAGTTGCTCTTCCTTGATTGCGAGTCGAACGAATATCGCGTCATCAAGAAGAATCCTAATATGCCTGAGTTTGAAATTGGTATCTTCTTTAGTGGTTTGACTCGTTCGCTCGTGAACTCAGACTACAACCTTCGTGTGTACGAGTGCAAGACTGCAGCATGGAATATGCTTGCATTTACCGACCAGCCACTCAAGACCTTCGACAAGACCTTCCTTCGCGATATCCCACGTTCTACCTTCGACAAGACACGTATAGCAATGCCAGCACGTTTCGCTCGTCGTGCCGAACATTTCTATTCGGAGTATAAGCGTGTGCGTCAAGGAGTTACTGCTTGGGAAACTGGTAATTTGAAACTCTTCGGAAAGTTGTCGTTCGACTCTTGTGAGAGTTCGATGAACAATTACGAATGTGGCAGTCCGGAACTTATCGCCATCTACGAAATCATGCGTAAGCAACAAGGTGTGTATGGCGGTCGATTCTCTGGTGCTGGTTTTAAGGGAGCGGTTATCGCCCTCGTTGATCCTCAATATAAGGAGTCAATCGAGAAGACTTTGACTGAGGAATATCTGAAGATGTATCCTGAATATGAGGAGACATTCAAGGTGTTCTGGGTGAAGTCGGATGATGGTGCGAGATTTGTGTAGGGAGGACAACGGACTACGGACTACGGACAACGGACAACGGACGAAGGACGAGGGCGGAATAGGACAAAAGTGGACGGAAAAGTGGACGAAATGTTAAATCCAGAACTTTTTTTGGAAAACTTTTGGTCGTTTGTGTAAGTTTTCGTACCTTTGTGCCGTGTTTCCCTAAAAATCAAAAATCATACCTTTAAACCAACTAATTTTAATAACTAATTCTCATAATATCACACTTAATTTACAAGTTGAGAAATTGGACCTCGCTGTGAAGTGGGGTCCATTTTTATTGGCGATAATATACGAAATGACCACAAGTATTTCTTTAACGTAAATTTACCGTAAATTAAACGTGAATTAAATCGAAAATTATAATTTACGTCTCGAACCTTCAGCTCGACGACCGAAGGGGAGTCAA
>DCIW01000252.1:17603-24365 GCA_002317225.1 Prevotellaceae bacterium UBA1716
AGACGTAAATTTTTCGTTGGCATAATATTTTTCGGTAAAAATTCACGTTAAAACCTTTAGCTCGACGACCGAAGGGGAGTCAATTTACGTTATATTCACGTCAAATTCACGTTAAAATAAAAAATTTTGTTTCGTGGTCATTACGTATATTAGTGCCATTTTTATTGTGCTGATTTATAGTGCTAATGAGTTGTCGTTTACAACGGCAAGTGCTATTTGTGACGATTTTGGGCTTGAATACTTTAAAAATACGAGTTTTATTATATAAAAATTTAAAATTGTTTGGTCTGTTAAAAAATATTTGTTAATTTTGCCACAAGTATGTGAGTATATAGGGTGCATTATACCCTTATGTTACCAAACAAAGAAATTATATAATAACAATTAAATATTAATTATGAAAACAAATTTACTTAAAACCCTCTTGTGTGGACTCGCTCTCCTTACAAGTGTAGCAGCTTCGGCTCAGGAAAAGACTCTTCCTGAGAACGTAAGACATTATTTTGCTGTTACTGGTTACAATGGTGAAACTCCTGTTACCGTAAGTAATACCGTTTATTACGGTTTCGGTTTCGAGGTTCAGATGCCAGACAAAAACAATGCCATTGTTGGTGCAAACAAGTTCAAGCTTGAAGTTGGTATCAACGACGTTACAACTCTCAACGCTCTTGGTGAGTCTCGTTATCGCGAAAAGACTTTCACTACTAAATCAGGTTTTGAAGGTGATTTGGCATTTTTCCTTTCTTCTGCTTACGAAATGCAAGCAGTTACAGTTCCTGTTAAAGTAATTGATGATGTTAACGGAACTAGAGAAATGACTTATAGCATCGCTCCAATAAATAGTGATTATAAGATCATCGGAACTCCAAGTTCGTATGAAGAAGCATATGATGCTTGGTACATGATTGCAAGCAATATGAAGTCGGTTAAGAAGGTAAAGAATGACGACACTTACGTTAAGGTTAAGAAGGGTGCTTACATCCAGTTTGGTGACGAGCGTATGATGTTCCGTTCAGACCAGAACCTCTTCACTCAGCCTTGGGACAAGAACTCAGAGTTGGCTAAGATTACAGCCAACACTTCTATCTTGGATCCAACTACAACTGAAGAACTTGCTAATTTGACTGCTCCTGAGACATTTAAGGCTATTCTTTTCCTCCCTGCAGGTAGCGTGCTTTCTGTAGGTGGCAGCATGTCAACACTTACTAAGGATGCTAAGATCACAATCGATCTCAGCCGACTCTGCCAAGGTTCGAAGCTCACAGGCCAGCTCTCTTCAATCCAGGAATACATCGCTTCAGCTAAAGACAGAACAAGAGCCGCTATCGAAACTTTCTTGGGCACTTTCAACACAGTCGTTGGTTTGATCAGTATGGCTGGTAATGTTCCTGTAACAGTTGAGTTCGCTGACGTTCCTGCAAATCTTGACGTTTATACTGTTGAGGGTTGCACTCCAGACCAGACAGAAGAACAATTCAACACTATCAAGGCAACTTATCCTAACGCAATGGCAATTGCTAACTATGGTCAGGCAGAAGATCCTACTAACATTATCTTTGCTCAGGCAAATGGTGATGCAGTTTGTTACCACTTCGTCCTTACAGACCTCACTACTGTAGCAGACGATGTTTGCACAGACTGGTATTCTCCATGTGACTTCTACGTAGTATCAGGTCAGTACGTTCGTAAGGGCGTTCCTACAGGTTATGCTTCTGCATGTCTCCCATTCGAGGTTTCTTCAGAAGAACTCAATGGATCGGATATCCTCACATTCGACACTTATGATGGCAAAACTCTTGCTACATTCGTTTCAGGTACAGAAGCTGAGGCAGGTGTTCCATTCATGACTTATGCAACTGGTGGCGATTGGGATATCGATCTTCAGGACAAGGAAGTTAAGGCTGCAATCCAGAACGGCAACAGCACTTACGGTACTTATGCTGTAACTGATGAGTATGCTACATACTTCTATGGTGTGAACCCAATTATCAACAAGTTCGCTCCTCTTGCAAACGACCTCTACCCATTCCGTGCTTGTCTCGAACTCAATGCTGCAGTTCAGGCTGGTGTTAAGGAAATCTCTATCAACCGTGTAGCTGTTCCAACTTCAATCAGCAAGGTTCAGACTGCTACTGAAGGTAAGGCTATCTACAATGTTAGTGGTGCTAAGCTCGACAAGATCACTAAGTCTGGTCTTTACATCGTTAACGGCAAGAAGGTTTACGTAAAGTAATTCGAAGAATTGAAAGAAATTATTAACTGAAAGGTTTGCACGTACACATGCGTGCGCGTGCGTACCTTATAAATCTATAAGCAAATGAAAACTATTAACGCTCCAATCGTAAAGGTGGTTAAGTTCCATGCTCAGGATGTTATCACAACTTCTGACATTACTCCTGAGGTTCCTGGTAATGTAACTAATGGTGCTACATCTTCAGGCAAATACGCTAAGCCTATCATCGATGTACCAGCAAGTTCTGCTTGGTAATCGTCACTTTGCTAAAATTGCACAAATCATAGAGAAGTTTCTCGCTCCAAGGGTGGGAGGCTTCTCTTTACCTTAATTGCATCGCGAGAGATGCGTTTTTATCTTCTAATCATAAGGAATGAACAAAAAACTACTCTTAGTTTTAATCTTATTTATTACATTTGCGGGAAACATATTGGCTAACAGCTACAACGCACAACTCACTACACGCGTGTCGAAGTCATCGGCAGGTATGGGTAAGGTATATGCTGTAGCTTGCGATTCGGTGTATAAGGGCGAATTCAGTGCCGACTCATCATCGCATGTGGCTGTTTTGAAGGCTGCAAACCAACCGGTTGCCTTTAATGCCTATGCTGAAACCACAAATGATGATATGTATGCCTTTTTGGGATGGTCGGAAGAGGAAGATGGCGCTATCATTTCTGCTGCCAATCCGTTTCAGATCAACGTGATGAGTAGCAGTTCTGCAACACAATCAAATGTAAAAGTCTTGTATGCCAATTTCTTGGAGAAGACGGAAAATAACATAACACTTATTGTTCCAACTCATGGACAATACACGGCTACTGACAGTATCGTAACCCGTGACGAGTATGGGACAATGGTCACACGCGAGAAAATATATTTTACTGCCATTCCTGACGAAGGGTATAAGTTGATGGGGTGGTACACTTACAATGATAAGGGTGAGAAGTCTTATTTCTCATACGAAAATGATGCCTATAAGACGTTTATCAAGGATTCGAAGGTGGGTGCCGACTTTGTGAAAGTGGAAACACCTGTCTTTGCAATCAGGGGTGACGACAAACTATATACCGATATCAATTCGGCCAATGCTGATGCTCAAGAGGGTGATGTGATTACGCTGGTAAGTGATGGTGAGATAGTTGCAGGAAACTATACCATATCAAAGGGTGTGACATTACTTGTGCCATTTGATGATGATAATACTTGCTATACAGGTATAGAACTTCCTTTGTCTTCGTACAACTATGTGGAGCCGATTCCATACCGCACTCTCACATTGCTTGATGGTGCACATCTAACTATAGATGGCGCCTTGAGCATTTCTTCGGACGTATTTGCCGTAAACACCAGAATACCTCCTGCAAGTTCGGGTGGACATGTCAATGGCGAATATGGCAATATGGTGATGAAGAAGGGTAGTTCCATGACCGTTTCTTCGGGTGCCTTCCTTTATGCTTATGGGTATATTCTGGGCGAAGGAAATGTGACGGCAAAGAATGGTGCCACTATCTACGAAACATTCCAGATGTCGGAATTCAGAGGAGGTACTGCTCTCGACCGAATGTCGGAGGGTGATGTTACCGTATTCCCTATAAACCAGTATTTTATCCAAAATATAGAGGTTCCTTTGACTTTCGAGTATGGAGCTGTTGAGATGGTTACATCAGGCTTTAGTGTTGAGAGCAAGGCTTTGGTTATGGAACCATTCGTGTTCATAGGCGAAAAGGGTATGTTTATCTTGGGCGAGGGTGCTACCTTGACCAAATATTTTGATCCTGAACATGACCGCCAGATGTATGAACTTGATGGAGACGCGTCGTTTGGTGGTATCGAACTCCAAATGAATGGTATCATTGTGAAGTCGAAGAATTATGTGCTTCCTTTGACAAATAACCTATCCGTTCTTGTTAATTCTGGCACTCTCACATTGAACCAGCCTAATGGATTCTCTCTCCTTCCTGATGCTCAACTAACCATAGGCAAGGATGCGAAGATGATTATCAAGAACTCCAAGTTGTATGTTTATGATAGCGACTCTTGGGGCGAATATACCGGTATCCGCAAAGAGGGTTATTATCACCTGTTCACTCCGATTAAGTCTCCTTCGATGTCATATGTTCGTACTTCGCTATCTGATGCAACACTCGATATCAAGGGTGCTGTGGTGACGGAAAATGGAGCGTTGTACACAACAGGAGATGGAGCGAACGTGTGTTGTTCGGAAGGTCGTGGACAAATTACATTTAATAATTGTGCTTTGGACTACTACACATATGAAATTGAGCAGGACGGAACGGAAGTCAAGTTTGTTGATATTCCTATAACGAACGCGAAGCTCAAGAATGCATCTTCTGCAGAAAATGAATACACATTGACAGACAAGGTGGAGGCAGGTACCACTTACTATTTCCACAAGGAAACGGGTGTGTGGGATACTGATGAAATTCCTGTGTCTGTTGGTACTGTTACGAATACAAATCGATTCGCCATTTATAATGTGAATGGTCTGAAAATGAATACATTGAATACAGGTGTCAACATCGTTAAGATGTATGATGGTTCTGTGAGAAAAGTTATGAAATAGGGGCACTTTGCTCCTATTTTTGCTTTGTGTGCGTGAGGCACACTCCCCCTACATTGATTAACACTTTAAAATCTGATCTTTATATGAAAACTAAACTTACTGTCATGCTGGTTTTGGCATTTTTGACTTGTTTGCATGCTAATGCAAGCTATAATGCTAAACTTGAAACGAGGGTTGCGAGTCAATCATCGGGTTTGGGTAAGGTCTATTCAGGTACTGAGAATACTTATGAAGGAGATTATCCGGATTCGCCGTCGATAAGCAATCAAGATGATTCGGCTGGTGGTGTCGAAAAGACTTTTTATGCTTTTGCACAGTCAAATGATGAGGACAACATACGTTTTTTAGGTTGGTCGACCCAAGATGATGGAGATGTGATTTCTACCGACAATCCATACGAAGTGAAGGTGGCAACCTCGTCATCAAAGGGTGGGGTAAATACTTTAACCTTATATGCAAATTTCTATGAAGTAAAGAGGTTTACCATCTCACTTATCCAACCGGAGGTGGGAACTATCTCAATTTCAGATGGCACTAACACAATTACCAATACGGGTTCGTTGACAACAGAAGAAAAGGTGAACCTGAAAGCTACTACTGTAGAGGGTTATAACTTCTGGGCTTGGTATTATATGAAGGATGGTGAGAAGGTGTATTTTTCATCAAGCGACAGTTTGTCAAACTTCTTTGATGAGGATGTGCAAGTAGGTGCAGATTTTTTGACAGATGATGTTCCGATATTTGGAATCAAAGGGAAGTCAATTTGCTATCCGGATATTAATAAAGCGAATGAAGTTGCAAGCGAGGGAGATATTATCTATTTGAAATATAGTGGGTTGGTTCGCGAAGGAGAGTATGCAATAAAGAAGGGAGTCACTTTGTTGGTTCCGTTTGATGAGGATAATACATGCTATACTGCAAAGCCTCAGTGTGTTACGAGTTATTCGAAGCCAAGTCCATACCGCACGCTTACCCTTTGCGAAGGTGCAAAATTGGTTGTGGATGGCGAACTGAGTGTGTCCGCTAATCTTATGGCGGCAGGCAGTGGATCTTCTAATCCTTGTGGAGCCACAACAGGTGCTTGTGGTACTATAAATATGGAGTCAGGTAGTTCTATCGAATTAAATGATGGAGCAAAAATGTATGTTTGGGGTTATGTGTTGGGCAACGGAGAAGTTGTTGCGCATGATGGTTCAGATGTGTATGAACCGATGCAGATTACTGACTTCCGAGGTGGTACAGTTCTTAGCCAAATGTATAATAATAGTCAGAGGGTATTCCCTCAAAGTCAGTATTATGTTCAGAATATAGAAGCACCTCTCACATTGGAATATGGTGCAACCGAAAATGTGCTGACTGCCTTTTATGCCAATAAAGTAAAGAATCTTTCAGATGCGTCAACTTATATTGGTGATGCACAAGGTATGTTCTTGATGGGTAAAGGTTCGTCACTTACTAAGAAATATGATGGAACTTGCGATCGTCAGGTATATAGCATAAACGGAAATGTCAATCTTAACAATCTCATTATCAAGCTGAGTGGAGGTGTTGCTCAATCACAAAACTATATTCTTCCAATCCAGAATAATATGACTATCAATATAGATGATGGTCAACTTGAAATCAGCACGGGCAAGGATGTCGCCCTTCTCCCTGGTGCTGAGATTGTAGTTGGGAAAAAAGCAGTTCTTTCACTCAATGAAGCTAATCTGTATGTCTATGACAAGGACCAATGGGGCAAGTATGCATATAATAATTTTTTGAGAGTATTGCCTTACGCTCCTTCAAAAAAGATAACTCGTAAATATGAATACTTAACTGATGCAAGGATAGATGTGAAGGGTAGTGTGAAAGGCAAAGGTATGCTCTACACGACTGCTGGTGGAGCGGATATCTGTTGTTCGGAAGGCGTTGGAGTTGTTGAGTTTGAAAGTGGTTATGC
>DCIW01000250.1 GCA_002317225.1 Prevotellaceae bacterium UBA1716
GACCGGCATGTGCCTTGGTGGCAATATTAAGTGCGATATCAATCTTGTTCATAATTACAATATTTCTTTTGCTTCAGCTAATGAATGGATTTCGAAGTTTACTGGTTCGGGAGCGGTGAAGCGGTCGGGATGAGCATTGAAGAACATGACATCGAGTCCTGCTCGCTGAGCACCTTGAATGTCGGTAACGAAATTATCACCAATCATAAGAGTGCTTTCTGCCTTTGCTCCGCTCTGCTTGAATGCGTACTCGAAGTATTGAGGTGAAGGCTTGTTTGCCCCCGCATCTTCGCTCAAGCAGATTGAGTCGAAGTAGTCGAGAAGTCCACAAGCACGCAGTTTCTTATACTGAACTTCGTGAAAACCATTAGAACAAATATGCAAACGATAACCTTTGTCTTTCAAATACTTAACGAGTTCGTGAGCACCTTCTACAACACCAGGTTTTGTAGAGTTCAGTTCGAGGAACTTATCGCTCACTTCAAGACAAAACTCTCTTGTTGGGTCGAGTCCTTTTCCTGTTGAGAGAGGACGACGGAAACGCTCCACGATAAGATAATCGCGTGTGATTTTACCAGCAGCATACTCGCTCCAAAGGATTACGTTTGCTTCCCAATAACTCTCGTAAAATGCCTCTGGATCATCAAAATTCTTTTCCCATCCATAATGCTCGAAGAGTTCGCGAAGTGCTATTACTGCATTGCCATGTGTATCGTAAAGTGTGTCATCAAAATCGATGAATAAGTCGGTGTATTTCTTCATTTGGATTTATGTGATGTTAAATTTTGTGTCAAAGATACGGATAATAATTGAAAAATACCACGTTTCACCGTTATAAACATCAATATTATTTGGTCATTTGCAGTTTTTCGTTTATCTTTGCGACATAAACTAACAATTTACACCTTATTAATATATGAACGACATAAACTACAATGCCATTCTTGAACATTTCAAGCTCAAAGGTACTATTGCAGAGGTTCGTCCTCTCGGCAATGGACTCATCAACGAGACTCTTATCGTGAAGACACAGGAGGCTGATGCTCCCGACTATGTTCTTCAGCGAATAAACAATGCTATCTTTACCGATGTCGACCTCTTGCAGAAGAACATCGAATATGCTACTGAACACATTCGTGAAAAGCTTCAGAAGGCAGGCGAAAAGGATATCGACCGCAAGGTTCTCACTTTTGTGCAGACTGATGAGGGTAAGACTTATTATGAAGACCCTTCAGGTTTCTGGAGAATTTCTGTGTTCATCCCTCGTTCGGTTACGAAGGAGAATGTTAATCCAGACTCATCACGTCTTTGCGGAAAGGCGTTCGGACAGTTCCAGGCAATGCTTAGCGACATAAAGAAACCAATGGGTGAAAGCATTCCTGACTTCCACAATATGGAACTCCGACTTCGCCAACTTCGTGATGCTGTGAAGGCTGATGCAGTGGGTAGGGTAGAGGAAGTGCGCGATCTGATTGATGAGATTGAAAGTCGTTCGGAGATGATGACTCTTGCTGAACGCCTCTATCGCGAAGGTGCTCTTCCAAAACGTATCTGCCATTGCGACACAAAGGTGAACAATATGCTTTTCGATGAGAATGGCGAATTCCTTTGTGTTATCGACCTCGACACAATTATGCCTTCGTTTATCTTCAGCGACTATGGCGATTTTCTTCGCACAGCAGCTAACACTCTTCCTGAGGATGACCCTAATGCCGACAAGGTTGAGTTCCGCATGGATATCTTCAAGGCATTTACCGAAGGCTATCTTAGTAGTGCAAGTGCTTTCCTCACTCCAATCGAGATTGAGATGCTTCCATACGCAGTAAAACTCTTCCCTTATATGCAGGCAGCTCGTTTCCTTACTGATTACATCAATGGTGACACTTATTATCGTATTCAGTATCCTGAGCACAATCTTGTTCGCACTCGCAACCAGATTGCACTTCTCCATCAAGTTGAGAATGCTGAAGAAGAAATCACAGACTTTATTAATCAATTAGGATAAAACGGATCTTATTCATTTTAGTTGTCAAAGAGTATATTTTTTGCACCGAAGGTGCGGGAAAGAAAAACATGTAAAAACCTATAAAAACATGTAAAAACATCGATGTTCGCCTTTGGCGTAAAAAAGGTTTTTATTGGTATTCATCGGTTTTATTTTCGTCCACCGAAGGTGTAATAATAATCAGTATTGAAGAAGAATCACTAAAACATAAATTATGAATATAAAACACTTTCTCCTAACATCTGCATTTGTTGCAATGTCATGCACATCAACATTTGCACAGAGTCTTTCTCCAAGCACAAAGTGGCATTGGAATGAAGGCACAATTGTAGTTGACACACCACAACGCCCTGCAGGTCAGAAGACTGCTCTCCAGTTGGCTCTTCCTAAGATGGAACTTGTTCGAGTTGGTTTCGTTGGACTCGGAATGCGTGGACCAGATGCGGTAAATCGTTTCACAGAAATACAAGGAACACAAGTAGTTGCGCTTTGTGACTACGAAGCAGAACGTGCTGAAGAATGCCAGAAGTATCTTCGTGATAAGGGACTGCCACCAGCATATACTTATAGCGGCGAATTCGGTTATAAGGAACTCTGCAAGCGTCCTGACATCAACCTTGTTTACATTGCAGCAGACTGGGACCACCATTTCCCAATCGCAGTTTGTGCTCTCGAAAACGGCAAGAATGTTGCAATCGAAGTTCCTTCGGCAATGAATCTTGAGCAGTGTTGGGCACTTATCAACCTTGCTGAAAGCAAGCAACTACATTGTATGATTCTAGAAAACTGCTGCTACGACTGGTACGAGATGAATGCACTCAATATGGCTCAGAAGGGCGTGTTTGGTGAAGTTGTTCGTGCTGCTGGTGCATACATCCATACTCTCGAACCTTACTGGGAACGCTATTGGAAGAACCCAACAGAGAAGGAACAACTCGGTTGGCGACTCTACTACAACCGCCACTCTCGTGGTGATGTTTATGCCACTCACGGAATGGGCCCTGTTGCCC
>DCIW01000081.1 GCA_002317225.1 Prevotellaceae bacterium UBA1716
CAAGCAAGTCAGATTCGCTTTGCTCTTGGCAATCTCGAACGCCATCAGCTTCGCATCATCCCAGAACTCAAGTTCTTCATCGACGACTCCCTCGACTATGTTGACAACATCGACCGCTTGCTCAACAAGAAGCCTGAGGACGACGCACCAGCCACACCAGAACCATAATCCCATCATTAACTTTTAATCGAAAAAATGTCCTTTCCGTTCTACATAGCACGCAGATATCTTCTCTCGAAGAAGTCGCATCACGCCATCAATATCATTAGTGGCGTGTCGGTGTGTGGTGTAGCAATTGCAACGGCAGCACTCATCTGCATCCTAAGTGTGTTCAATGGTTTTCAGGACATGGTTGCCGACCTCTTCACAGCATTTGATCCTCAACTCAAGATCACTCCTGCCACAGGAAAGTATATGGATGACGATGCTAACGAACTTAAGAAAGTGAAGGCATACAAGGATGTTGCTGTTTACACAGAAGTGATTGAGGACCAAGCCTTGCTGATGCTCAACAACCGACAGGCTATGGCGACTGTCATGGGTGTTGATGATAATTTCGAAGACCTCACACATATCGATGACATCCTTGTAGGCGAGGGCGAATTCCAACTCAAGCTTGATATCATCGACTATGGTATTCCTGGAGTGACTCTCCTCCAACAACTCGGTGCAAACGAAAAGTATGACTCTCCAATACAGGTCTACGCACCCCGACAGGGCGAAGAGATTGACCTTACCGACCCTACAGAGAGTTTCAACCAGGAAGAGTTGCTCTCCCCAGGAGTAAGTTTTATGGTAAAGCAAGGTAAGTATGATAACAGTTATATGATTACCAGCATCGACTTTGCACGCAAACTCTTCGAGCGAGATAATGAGGTGACAGCAATAGCACTCCGTTTCAACGGAGGAACAAATATCGACAATGCCAAAGCAGACATAAAGAAGATTCTCGGTGATGACTATGTGGTTCGCGACCGATACGAGCAGCAGGAAGACACATTCAAGATAATGAATATCGAGAAGTTTATCTCATATATATTCCTCACCTTCATTCTGATGATTGCCTGCTTCAATATCATCGGTTCGCTCTCGATGCTTATCATCGACAAAAAGGACGATGCAATCACGCTCCGCAATCTCGGGGCAACAGACAAGCAGATTGCAAACATCTTCATGTACGAAGGCCGAATGATATCCATGTTTGGTGCTGTGATTGGCCTCATCATCGGTCTTACACTCTGTTTCGTCCAACAGAAATACGGACTTATCAAGTTTGGCAGTGGAACCGAGGCATACATCATCAGCTCTTACCCAGTGAGCGTCCACTTCACCGATGTGATTCTTGTGTTCGTGACAGTGGTGATTGTAGGGTTCGCCTCAGTTTGGTATCCAGTAAAGTCATTAACAAAAAAGTTTACAAAACAATAAATCAACAATATTTACTAAATAAAAACATTTAATTAATTCTATGAAGAAAAGTATTTTCATTATTCTTTCTGCAGTTCTCGTGCTCTCAAGTTGTAGCAAACTCAAACTTACTGCAGACATGTTTCAGGTAACACCGACTCCACTCGAGTATGTAGGTGGTGAGGTTCCAGCAACAATCAGTGCTAACATCCCAGCAAAGGCATTCCCAAAGAAGGCAGTCGTAACTTGTATCCCAGTACTCAAGTACAACGGTGGTGAGGCTACAGGTGCAAGCGCAACATTCCAGGGAGAGAAGGTAGAGGCTAACAATACAGTTATCTCTTACGCTAACGGTGGCCACGCAACAATGCGTACATCGTTCCCTTACACTGAAGCAATGGCAACAAGCGACCTCTATATGACTTTCAACGCAAAGAAGGGCAGCAAGACTATCAAGTGCCCTGAGGTTAAGATTGGCTACGGCGTTAACGCTACTGCCGCTCTCGTTCGTGAGACTGCTAAGACTGCTAACTTCAGCATCGCTCCAGACAACTTCCAGCGTATCATCAACCAGAAGCAGGCTGCTAACATCAAGTTCCTCATCGGTCAGGCTAACCTTCGTGGTTCGGAACTCAACAGCCAGAACGTGAAGGACTTCATCGCAACCCTCAAGAACATCAAGAACGATCAGCAGAGTCTTGTTCTTCGTAACGTCGACATCAGCGCTTACGCTTCTCCAGATGGTTCGTACAGCATCAACGAACGCCTTGCAGAACGTCGTGGTGAAGTTGCTGAAGATTATGCTAAGAAGCAGCTCAAGAACCAGAAGCTCGAAGGCGACGTTAACATGAAGTACACTGCTGAAGACTGGGAAGGTTTCCAGGAACTCGTTTCGCAATCTAACCTTCAGGACAAGGACGTTATCCTTCGTGTTCTCTCAATGTATCAGGACCCAGAGCAGCGTGAGCAGGAAATCAAGAACATCTCAACAGTTTATGGCGACCTCGCTAAGGCAATCCTTCCTGAACTCCGTCGTTCACGTATGGTTATCAACTACGACGTAATCGGCCGTAGCGACCAGGAAATCCTTATCCAGTACGATAACGATCCATCTAAGCTCAGTATCGAAGAACTCCTCTATGCAGGTGACGTTCTCCTCGATGGTACAGACAGTGCAGAAAAGGTTCTCAAGAAGACTACAGAACTTTTCCCTAACGACTACCGTGCTTACAACAATCTCGCTTCTCTTGCACTCAAGGCAGGCAATGTTGACCTCGCTCAGCAGTATATTGCAAAGGCACAGAAGATCAACCCAACAGCAGGCGAGCCAAACGTAAACCTCGGTCTTATCGCTATCCAGAACGGTGATTATGCTTCTGCAGAGAACTACCTCTCTAAGGGCACTAACGTGAATGGTGCAGACGAAGCTCTCGGCAACCTCTACGTTGCAACAGGCAAGTACTCGCAGGCTGCTTCGCTCCTCAGCAAGAGCAGCACTAACAGTGCAGCACTCGCTCAACTTCTCAACAAGAACTATGCAAGTGCAAAGAACACCCTCGATGGTATCAAGAACGCTGATGCTTACACATCTTATCTCAAGGCTCTCGTAGCAGCTCGTACAAACGACGCTTCAGGTGTTACTTCAAACATCAGCAAGGCACTCTCACTCGACAGCTCACTTGCAAAAATGATCGGTTCAGACATCGAACTCACAAACTACAAGGAAGC
Source organism: Prevotellaceae bacterium UBA1716 (assembly GCA_002317225.1). Taxonomy (GTDB): domain Bacteria; phylum Bacteroidota; class Bacteroidia; order Bacteroidales; family Bacteroidaceae; genus Minthosoma. Next base: position 3,136 of record DCIW01000081.1, read on the forward strand.
AATCAGCTCGCTCCTTAAGTAATCAACATTCTTTTTTAGGTTAGATGAACATCTACAAAAAGATATCACAATTATTGCCACTTGCCACACTCCTCCTAATCGTGGGGTGTGGCCCAAGTGGCAATTCTTTTCGTCTCAAAGGAAGCATAGAAGGTATGCAGGGAGGCGAACTCCTTATTTATAATACATCAGAAAATAACTCCCGCCTTGACACAGTATATATTGATGCCGGTAATTTCTACTACGGCGGTACAGCAGAAGAGGCAACCCCATATATCATAGTCTTTCCTAATGCCCTCGAACAGGTAGTCTTCATAGGCCCTGGAGAAGAAATCGAATACGAGGCTGTAGCAAGCGGCCTTAATAATTACATAGTAAGCGGTTCGGACGAAAATAAGTTGATGAACAAGTTCCGTACCGACATTCAGAATGCGAGTTATTCCGACATTCAAGCAAAGGCTCGCAAGTTCATCTCCGAGAACGCAACTTCCGTAGTTGCTCTCTATATTTTTGACAGATATTTCCTGCAAAACGAGCAGACAACATATAAGGAACTCACCGATGTCCTTGAAATGCTTAGAAAAGGTAATGAGGAAAAAAGTTATTTCATTACCCTTGCAGCAAAGGTTAAGGCAATGAAATCAATTGGAATTGGTGATTCCTTTCCAGACTTCAAGATGAAAAGCAGCAAGAAGACTTCGAGCATGTGGGTTTCTAAGAGCCAGCATACCCTCTTCCTTTGTTGGGCCACATGGATTCCCGATTCTTACGAGTTTATGAATAAGGTAAGAAATGGTGCAGCAATCCATTCTAAAGATGAATTCCGCTTTGTGACATTCTCTATCGATGGCGAATACGATCGTTGGAACAACATGACTCGCTACGACAGCACAACCACCATAGAACATTACATCGACACACGAGCATTCGATTCCCCTGTACTAAAGCAGATTGGCACTTACAAAATTCCAACCTACTTCATCATGGATTCAAATCACAAAGTTATCTCAAAAGGCGATAACCCAAGAGATCTTGAAAAAGATTTGGATAAATATAAAAAAGAATAAAAGGTTCTTTTGCGATATCGTTGCGCTGATAGGTCAATAATCTGAATTTCCAAGTAGCGATTCTCCTTATTATATTAATAGCAAGAGTAGCAATTGAATCAGCACGACACGCATGAACATTGAGAGAGGATATACTGTGGCATAGCTGACGGATGGAGAGTCGCCCTCTATGCATTCGCTTGCATAAGATAGTGCCATAGGATTGGCCATGCTGCCACACAAGAGTCCGTAAGTGGAACCTACGTCCATCTTCATCATTTTGATGCACCATGTAGCAACTACTACCACAGGAACAAATGTGATGACAAATCCTAAACCAATCCAGAGCAACCCTTCCGGTCGCATCACTGTTTCTATGAAGTGCTCGCCCGATAACAATCCCAAACAAGCCAAATACAATGACAGACCTATACCTCGCAACATCAAGTTGGCAGAACGTGTGGTATATGTACGCAAGCGTAATCTTGCCCCGTAAGCACCCATCAATATACCTGCTATGATTGAACCTCCAGCAAGTCCCAACCGTACAGGCAATGATACGCCAGGTATGATGATAGGGAAATAACCTAACATCAATCCTAAAGTAATGCCCACAAATACAGATGCCAAGTTAGGTTCTTTCAGAGCTTCCACCTTACTGCCCATCTCTATCTCCACTTTGTCGAGTGCTTCTGCAGTACCCACCACGGTTATTCTGTCGCCATATTGAAGTCTGAGGTCAGGAGTGGCAAGCAGTTTTAGTCCCATACGGTTTATGCGACTCACGTTGACACGATATCTGTTGTGTAAGCGCAAAGATCCTAATTTCCTTCCATTTATCTCACTACGAGTGATGACCATATTGCGTGACATAAGTTTGCCATCAAGTTTGTCCCAATTTATGTCTTCGCGATTCCAGTTTTCTGATTCATCCCTAAGTCCGAAGAGCATAGTAAGTTGAGGAATATACTTCTCTTCAGTAATCACTAATATATGGTCATTCAACTTGAGTGTGCTGTCACCTGTAGGAGTGTCGGCAGGCACATCATCACGCCAAATACGAGAGATGACAAATTTTGTATCTGTCAACTTTGTGATGTCACGCAACATCATTCCGTCGCAAGCAGGATTTTTCACCAAAAAAGTAGCGGCGTAAGGTTGTTTGGCACCCTCATTGGCAGGATGTTTAGGGGCAGTCTTCACAAATGCCAACTTGTTCAGTATGACTATAGCCAAAATGACACCTACCACACCAAGAGGATAAGTCACAGCACATCCCAAGGCAGCACTCGAAGCATCAACACCCAGTTGGGCAAGAGTCTGCTGAGCAGCAGCAAGCGAAGGGGTATTAGTCACAGCACCACTAAGTATACCAGCCATATCCGACATAGGTATATTCAAGGCATACGCCAGTCCTACAGCCAACAAAGTTCCCAGCATGACATTAGCCATACCAACTGCATTCAACTTTATTCCGCTACCCAAAAACGACCTCACAAATCCCGGTCCCACCTCAAGTCCAATCTCATACACAAACAGCACAAGACCAAAACTCTGTGCAAACGAGAGCATCTGTGGTTCGATATTGACTCCTAAATGTCCAGCGAGAATACCCACAAAGAACACAAATGTCGCCCCAAGTGACACCCCAAACATCTTGACCTTACCAAGTGCAGTGCCACAAGTGATGATTATTGCCAGAATGATAGTTGCCTGTATAGCCGAATGATTTATAAGTGTATCATTAATCCAATCCATAAATGCCAAGAGTAAAGATTTCTGCAAATATAAGGAAAATAAATTGAAAAAAGTGTAGAAATGCGAAAAATGTTATAATTCGTGGGATTTGTGGTTTACTGAACACAAAAAATAACAAAGGCGGCAACCTCGAGTATGAGATTACCGCCTTCTTATATTATATCCCCTAAAATCGATTACCAAGTTTACCTTAGTAACCTACTCTCCCTCCCTTTCTAATGGGTTATCGTTCGCTTTGCGACGCTTTCGTAGAAAGAGCGGTGGGGAAGGGTATGCTTATTAGAGCTGTGGACCAGCAGCAACGAGAGCTTCGCCTGCAGGGTTAGTAGTGTACTTAG
>DCIW01000209.1 GCA_002317225.1 Prevotellaceae bacterium UBA1716
TTATGTTAGAGCAACTTGCTGCTATTGCATCAAGGTCAACCGAGTTGACATCGTTGTTATGTTGTATTTCTAAAATCATAATAGTTTTGGATTATTCTTATGGCGTTCCTTATCTCTATTTGTTTTCTTTTCGATATTCTTCTGCAAAGCCTCCGTAAGATTCACTCCCGTCTGGTTTGCAAGACAGAGCAAAACCCAAAGCACGTCGGCCATCTCGTCTGCGGGATCTTGTGACTCTCCTGGTTTGAACGACTGGTCGCCGTACTTCCTCGACATGATACGAGCCAATTCGCCCACCTCTTCGGTGAGGACTGCCATATTGGTCAGTTCGCTGAAATAGCGGACACCGTATTGCCGAATCCAATCGTCAACCATCTGTTGTGCCTCGTTAATCGTGATTTCTTTATCCATATTTATATGATTTTCTTGCAAATATATGCAATTCTTTTCAAATAGCAAATATATTTCCCCACTTAATGCGAAATGACAGCATAATTATACCTCGATACAACCATAACCAGTACACTACATCCTGCGTTTACACTCTCTTTCACCAATCCAAAGTGTTACGAAAAAGTTATTGAGACGAAGTCGGCAATAAAGAGCGAATATACTCTCTTTTACAGCTTATTATGTTGCTGAAGCTTCATTTTATGGTTCATTTTCAACGAAAAGCATTGTATTCAACATGCGAACCCTTTCAAATCTCGATAACGAATTCGTAACATCACACAATGCCCTCTCTTATCGTCGTAGTAGGGATAGTTGGTGATGTGAGACTTAATGTTTTTATATATCAAATAATTGTATTTTGTAGTAGACAAAAGTGGGGGGATATGCTGTTATCTTGGGGGGAAATGCAAATTATTGTGATTTTATTTTGATATAAATATAAAAAGGTGTAAATTTGCGGTGCATTTGGTTTTCGGTAGTCCGTAAACTCGGAGCCGAACTAAGATGGGAACGCAGTGCGATTCTGCGACATTACCCGATGCTGTGAGTCCTTGTTTTAAGGATAACGTATATAGAACCACTGGGAAATTTGGAATTTCGAAAAATCGAAACTTCGATAATTCGAAATTAATAAATTCTCGGGAAGGTAGCGTTATCAAGGATGAAGTCAGAAGACCTGCCAGGTGCCAGTGTGAGAAGTCTCCTCGGGATTAAGGGGATGGATAGTTTTAATTATCAGGCAAAATGCAAGTAGGGCGAACTGAGTTCGTTTTTGTTCTGTTGCTGTTTATCTGTAGTTGTGTTAATGCGCAGCAAACGGAAGTGCCATTCGATACGTTGCGAAATCTCGACAACGTGGTGGTGTGGGGCAGCAGGGACAAAGAGATTGTACCAAGTCAGAAGCTTGATGGCAAGAGGTTGGAAAGTCTTAGCAGCTTTTCGGTAGCCGATGCTATCAGGTACTTTGCTGGTGTGCAGATAAAGGACTACGGTGGTGTGGGTGGTCTGAAGACTGTTGATGTCCGCAGTATGGGCACCAACCACATGGGCGTGTTCTACGATGGCATTCAGTTGGGCAATGCACAGAACGGACAAGTGGACCTCGGCAAATACTCGCTCGACAACGTGGAGAGCATATCCCTGTATAACGGACAGAAGTCGGACATCTTCCAACCAGCAAAGGATTATGGTTCGGCAGGAAGCATCTATATCCGTACTCGAAGGCCACAATTTGATGAAGGCAAGAACTACAATGTGCGAGTTGCGATGAAAGGCGGATCGTTTGGCTTGCTCAATCCAAGTGTGCGATGGGAACAGAGATGGACTCCAAAACTCACCTCTTCGCTCAGTGCAGAATATGTGAATGCAACGGGTAAGTATAAGTTCCGTTACCGCAGAGTGCTTCAAGACGGCACAACTGCTTGGGACACAACTGCCGTTAGACAAAACGGTGATATCCAGTCGTTCCGACTCGAAGGTTCGCTCTTCGGCAAACTCATAGATGGACAGTGGAATGTGAAAACATATTTTTATGATTCGGAGAAAGGAATTCCTGGTGCGATTGTGAATAATGTGTGGAAAAGAGAACAAAGACAGTGGGATAGGAATTTCTTTGCACAGGGTAACTACAAGAAGACATTTGGCGATTATGAATTGATGATAAACGCCAAGTATGCCCACGACTATATGCGATACCTCAATCCTGATACTACGCTGATGTATCTGGACAACAAATTCTATCAGCAAGAAGCGTATATCTCAATTGCCAACCACTACAGCATAACGAACAACTGGGATGTGGCTCTCTCAACAGATTACCAATTCAACTACCTTGATGCTACCTTGCAGGATTTTGTGTATCCAAAGCGACACACGATGCTCTGGGCACTCGCTTCGACTTATAGTTTGGGGCGTTTTCGTGCAATGGTAAGTTTGCTTGGAACACACATCATCGAGAAGGTGACTCGCATCAAATATGCTGAAGACGACGAACTGCTCCCTGGAGCAGAAACGGGTACTCCCGACAATACCAATAAGTTTACTCCTGCAGTATTCATGTCGTTCCGTGCCTTGAAGGATAGCAACGACCTATTGTTCAGAGCATTCTACAAACGAATATTCCGAATGCCTACGTTCAACGACCTCTACTATACTGACATCGGCAATATCGCCCTCAAACCTGAGTTTGCCACTCAATATAATATAGGTGTGACTTATCAGCATGATGAGGAAGAGGGATTCTTCAGACATGTGGAGGCAAAGACAGATGTCTACTACAATCATGTGGACGATAAGATTATTGCCGTTCCGAAAGGTAGCGGACAGTATCGTTGGATGATGATGAATATCGGACTTGTGAAGATAAAGGGTGTTGATGTGCAGATGAATGCGGTAATGGTTCCACATAGGGACTGGATGCTCAATGTCTCGCTCAAGTACACTTATCAGAAGGCACAGGACTTCAGCGACCCTACCGACAACGATCCTGTAGCGGGAACATACGGAGGACAGATAGCATATATCCCTTGGCACAGCGGTTCGGTGATAGGCAATCTCACTTGGAAAGGGTGGGGGATGAACTATTCGTTTGTATATGTAGGCGAACGCTATCATGTATCGAGCAATATTCTTGCCAATCACGAAGAACCTTGGTACACTCACGATCTCTCGCTGACAAAGGATGTGAAACTGTGGGGATGCAAGGTGAATCTTGCTCTTGAGTGCAATAACGTGCTTAATCAGCAGTATGATGTGATATTGAATTATCCGATGCCGGGTAGGAATTGGAAAGGGATCATTAAGTGGAATTTTTAAGAATGAAAAGATATTTGCTCATATTATTTGTTGCATTTGTTGTGATAGGCTGTCGCAAAGATGTCGTTGTGTTCATTCCCGAAATAGAGGATGTGGACAAGGGCGATACTATTGTGAACAAATGGGCACTCGACAATGAGTTTGAGAGTATAGATGGATTCTATCTTTTGAATGAGGGCAATATGGGTTCGAACAAGTCGACACTCGACTATTACGACTATGCTTCGGGTACTTATACCCGCAATATATATGGCAATGCAAACCCTACGGTGCCTAAGGAAATGGGAGATGTGGGCAATGATATCGCCATTTATGGAGATAGGCTTTATGCCGTGATCAATTGCTCAAACAAGGTTGAGGTGATGAACAAATATACTGCCGAACGCATAGGGCAAATCAATGTGCCAAACTGCAGATATATCCGTTTCCATGATGGTTATGCCTATTTGACAAGTTATGCAGGACCAGTGCAGATTACTCCTGATTATAAGCAGAGGGGTTATGTTGCAAAGATTGATACTGCTACACTTCAGGTGGTGGATACTTGTGTGGTAGGTTTCCAACCCGATGAACTGGAGATAGCGGGCGGTAAGATTTATGTGGCAAATTCGGGTGGTTATATGGTTCCAAACTATGAGAGCACTGTTTCGGTGATTGATATCGAATCGTTCACGGAAATCAAACGTGTAGAGGTGGCAATCAATCTGCATCATCTCCGTGCTGATAATCATGGACAACTCTGGGTGAGCAGTCGAGGCGACTATTATACGGTACCTTCAAAGCTCTATTGTATAGATATGAATACAGACTTGCTGACAGATTCGATTGATGTTTCGGTAAGCAATTATCACCTTGATGGCGACTCCTTATATATATATGGAACGGAGTGGAGTTATGTGACTATGGATTGGGATATCACTTACGGAATAGTTGATGTGAAGAAGCACGAACTTGTCACCAAGAATTTCATAACTGATGGTACGGAAACGAAAATCCGAATGCCTTATGGAATTAAGGTCAATCCTATCACAAAAGATATATATGTGACTGATGCAAAGAATTATGTCTCACCGGGAACACTCTATTGTTTCGGTAAGGATGGAGTGATGAAATGGAGTGTGAGAACAGGTGATATTCCTGCACATTTCGTTTTCTTGGGAAAAAGGAAAAAGACCCTCTAAATCTCCCTAGGGAGACTTGCCTGTGGATATAAAGGCTTCGCTATGAAAATAGTTTGAAATAAATTAAAAACGAAATACAAAAATGTCATTTAAAGTAATAAATTCTTTTAAAGTTAATGTGTTTGGTGCAGCACTCGTCGTGATGACGAGTGCTTATGCACAATCTCCTTACATCAGTAAGGTTTATGAGTATCGTCCTGCTCCTGGTCAGTTTGTGAATGATCTCCCAGAATGGGAAGAGGGCGATGATGAGAATGATATGCGAATAAAAGCAGAGGAATGCCTCGTTGACCATGAGCAGATAATGATTTCGCTCGGTGGATGGGGCGGATATGTTGTGTTTGGCTTCGACCACACAATCCCTAACGTAAAGGGGCAATACGATATGAAAATTCTGGGCAATGCCTTCTATGCAAATGCCAATCCTAATGATACAACAGCACTCGGAGGAAGTGCCGAACCAGGTATTGTGATGGTGAGTCATGATGCAAACGGCAATGGAAGACCCGATGATGCTTGGTACGAACTTGCAGGAAGCGATTATTATAAGTCGACCACAAAGCACAATTATTCTTGCACATACTACCGACCATCTGCAAGCCATGTAGCTACCCCAGACACGGATTACCCATATCTCAACGATACAACTTATATTCGTTGGGAGGATAATTACGGGGAATCGGGTTATATTTCAAAAAATATATACCACAAGCAGAACTACTACCCTAATTGGATAGAAGAAGACTCATATACTCTCACGGGTTCGCGACTCCGTAACAACGGAATTGATGAGAGCGGAACAGGGCATTATTATGTGCTTTATTGCTTTGATTGGGGATATGTGGACAACCAACCTAACACTTCGGGATATACTGCAACTGATGAGGTGATGGATGTGGAGATTCCTCATGTATCGGAATTTATGATTGATTGGGCAGTTGATTCAGAAGGCAATCATGTTGATCTGCCTGGAGTAGATTTCGTTAAGGTGTATACTGGTGTCAATCAGTATAATGGTTGGCTTGGCGAAGCAAGTACTGAAGTGATGGATGCATGGGATCTTCACATGCTCGATGCTGACGGAAAAGAGATACCTGCAGGAATACGTGATATAAAGGGCGAAAACGAAGACGAAGATGGCAATAATCATAAGGGTAATCTGGTAGGTGGAATCTTCACTCTTGATGGTCGAAGAGTAGAAGACCTGACAAAACCGGGAACTTATATTATTAAGGGAAGAACAAAGACTAAAAAGATAGTGGTAAGATGAAAAAGTATTCATTTATTGCACTTTGTCTGTGCGTATTCTGCAATCTCAATGCTCAGGAGGTTTACACTCTTGATCTTGAAAGTTCAGATTATGAGTTTTTTGCAGACAAAGAATACTGGAAAGAAACATACAATACACAAGAGAGCATACTCTCTTTTAATGACGGTATGTTCAACTTCTCACACATTCCTGGTCAGTTTGGCGGAACAGATGTGGGAGGTGGTATGTCGTATTGGGATGGTTTCACTATTTGCAAAAGTGGTGATACTACCGACTACGGAATGATAGGCAATAGCGATGGATGGGTTTCTCAGCAGTGGGGATGTATGGCAGGAGGAGGATTGAACTCCAACTTCCAAACAGAACAAGGTAAGCCTTATCTCGTGGCTTATTGGGGCTATTATTATGAGACTGAAGGGGTTCATGCTTGTCAGGTGGATTTTGATGGAGAAACTCACCGTGTGAAGGGAACATACATCTGCAATCATCCTTGGCCTTATTATGGTAATATTCACGGAGATGGATTTGCTGGAGCATTTGCTACCGAAGGCGACTACTTCACTATTACTGCTCATGGTATGCTGAATGGTGAAGATACCGGAAGTTCTGTTACAATGACTCTTGCAGAAAACGATGGTAGCAGTACGCAACAAGAAGATGGTTGGCCAAAAGGACTTGTTCAGAGCAAGGAATGGCAATGGATGGATCTTTCCGAACTTGGAGAGGTGGGTGCTGTTTATTTCACTATGGCTACAAGTGATGCAGACCCTCTTTATGGTCCAAACACTGCAGTTTATTTTTGTCTTGACAAGATGCAGATTTATGAGCATGAAGAGACATCTTTGCCAGCACGACCAACAGGATTAACTGCATCGGATATCACCGAAAATTCTGTTACGCTATCATGGAATGTTGTAGACTATGCAGAAAAATACTCTGTCTATCTTGATGGTGAGAAATTGACTGAGACTACTAAGACATCATATACTTTCAAAGGTCTTTATCCTTATCGCAAATACTCGCTCAAGGTGGTTGCAAACAATCAAAATGGTGAGAGTGATCCTGCTTCTATTGAAGTTCAAACCATTGATGTTACACCACCTTCAGCACCTTCAGATATAACCGTAACTCCAATCAACTGCTATAAGGTTCAACTTAATTGGACTGCTTCTACTGATAATGTGCAGGTTACTCGATATATAGTATATGTAGATGGAAAAGCATTGCAGAAAATAAAGACAAACTCATACACCATTACAGGACTTGATCCTTGCACAAAATATGATGTCGAAATCTCTGCCATAGATGATTCAAAGAATGAATCTGCAAGGACTCACATCACTATTGTCACTCCTAAAGCTGCTGGCGCTGTTGACGGAGATGTGAACAATGATGGTGTAGTTGATGTAAATGATATCCATCATCTCTCTGACATCATTACAGGGAAGGTGAATACTCGTTCCATGATGGGTGACTTGAACGGCGACAACGCTATCTCAATTCTTGATTTGGTAAAACTTATTTATTTAATTAACCAATAATAATCAAAACTCACAATGAAAAGACTTTTATCTTTGCTAACAGTCCTTATAGGGCTTAGTGCAAGTGTCTTTGCAGTCGATGTGACAGTCATGATGAACACAACATCAAAGACTATGTCGCTCGTCAACAAGGCTACAGATGCAGCTGTTGAGGTAGGCACTCCTACCAGCAACAAGTATTCGTTCGCTGCCGATGCCGGCACATACGTGCTCACAGCTTACGGCAGTGATGGTACAACAGTTAATGGTACCATCGAATTGAATATCACAGAAGGCGACAATGCCTTCACTGTGCTCACCTGTACGGCTTACGCAACAAACACTGGTTGGACAGAAGGCACAGACTACACCTTCGCTGTTGATGTCAACACTCGTGAAGGTGTAAAGCAGGTTATCACTGTAGGCAACAGCACTACAGCTGGCCGCAAGACCTTCCTTGCCCTCAACGGCAACAGCTATTATGCTTCGTTCATTCCAAACGCAGCTCATCAGACAGAGGGTTACATGACTCTCTACAAGGGTGGTACGCTGACAAGTGGTGTTAATGTAAATGGCGCTATCCCTATGGGTGCAGATTACACCATTACTCTGCCTACCGACGCAGAACTTTATCTCGGCATTAAGTTCGCTCACTTCCTGAAGTTCCAGGAGATTGAACCAACTTCAACAACTACCGAAGGTGGCGTGAAGAAACTCACTTATCGCCTTGCTAACTCACAGAGCTACAACTACCGCACATGGAAGACAGGTGAACTGACACAGGCTGGTTACTTCACTATGAATACCGACGCTACCAAGTGCCCTCAGCTTGCTTTCACTGCTGCCGACTATGAGGCTTTCGGTGCAAAGACTATCAAGCACGATGTGCAGTGGAATGGCGGTTATGAGACTGGCGACATCTTCGTTAACATCAATGAACGTGGTCACCTCAAGATGAACATTGGCGATGAGTATGATGCTCACGCTATGCGTACCTGGGAGCTCACGGACAACTCTACAAACAACTACTTTATCGAGCCTGACTTCCACTACACCGTTATTGATGTAAACGGACAGCTAAGCACAGGTGTCATTGAGATTGAGAATCCTAACACCACTACCGATCCTTGGTCTACTATCAAGGCTGTGGGCAATGGTACTGCCATCGTCCTCGTTACATACGATGCTATCGGTCTTAACTACTATTCTTCAGGCAAGACTGACAAGACTGCCTATATGGGTGGCGAATACTGGAGTGCTATCTGGCCAGAGAACACTGCTGCATACGTCGTAACTGTTGGTGACGCCGCTAACAGCATCAACCCTAACATGCTCATCAACGAGACATACAATCTCGACACAAAGAAGAATGCCGGCAAGTATGTTGATGCTGAGCACGACGTGTTCTACTACCTCGACACTGAGGAAGGCTATACATACACATTCAAGCCAACAGGTGTTGAGGCTGTACAGATTGCATATCCTACCATCGGCACAAACGCGGCTACCTACAACGGTTTCGCAACAACAGGCGTAACAAAGAACGCTGACGGCTCTTACTCTCTCCTTCTGAAGGAAGGCAGACAGATTGTGAAGCTCACTGATGCCTCAGGCAATGCTGTCTATCAGGTGCTGACAGCCAAGTCTTGTCATCGCGAGATTGTAAATGCCTCTCGTCCTGGCTCTGAGATCTTTCAGCCTGGCGACAAGGTGAAGATACAGTACAGCGGTCTTCGTCATCCTGCTAACAAGATGGCGGGCATCTATAACATGTCGGGCTATGTCACTTATAATGGTGTTCCTAACGGTTCGTCACTTATACTCGGTTCTGGTCAATATACCTTTGGTTCTGTTGCTGCAGCACAGGCTGTAACCATAGATATCCCCGCCGACCATGATGCCGTTGCTACTCCAAACATCGTGATGAACGATGGTGTTATCCAGGTTAATGGCTATGGCGATCCTATCGGCAACCACCGACTTATCAGTCGCACTACTGGTCGTTCGGCAAACTTCACCGCTATCGCTCATAAGACATACTTCGGTGCAATTCCTGATGTCACTATCCCTGTGACTGCTACACGCGAACTTATAGCATCGCTCGATGTTACTCCTGCTGATGCAAACATCGTAGTTACCGATGCTTCAGGAACTACTGTCGAGAAGCAGGCCGACGGTAAATATCATGTGACATACGGAACATACAAGTTAGAAGGCAAGTGTGCTGGCTATCGTGCACTCCACTCTTCATTCTCTCTTGGCGATGATGCAGAGGATGAAACAACTGTTCCTATCACTCTTGTAGCTGCTACTACTGGTACATGGGATGGTACAACAAAGACTGAGCCTGCTCAGGTTGAGGGTGTTTATCAGATTTCTACAGGTGCAGAACTCGCATGGGTAGCTTCAACAGTCAACGCTGGCACAAACATCTCCCTCAAGGCAGAGCTTACAGATGATATCGACCTTGGTGACTATGCTTGGACTCCTATCGGTACAAACACTTCCACCAAGCAGTTCAAGGGTCAGTTCAATGGTAACAACCATACCGTCAACGGCCTTTACATCAACACTACTTCTAATTATCAGGGTCTCTTCGGTTATACCAACGGCGCAACCGTCAAGGATTTCACCGTGGAAGGAACCGTTACTTCTACAAACTTGTATTCTGCCGGTGCAGTGGGATATGCTATGGCATCTACTCTCAGTGGCATCACAAACAAGGCTGTTGTCAGTGGTAAACAGTATGTCAGTGGTATCACTTCGTATGCAGCAGGTGCTACAAACATTGACTGCTGCGTAAACAATGGTAATATCACAGCCTCTTCTACTTATGCTGCTGGTATCACTACATATATGAAAGAAAATAATACAGTCGTAACAAACTGTCTCAACACTGCTTACATTGACGGCACGGGTTATGTGGCTTCTATCGTGGCTTATATTTCTAAGAGTGATGCTACTGTTCAAAACTGTCTCAACGTCGGTAGCGTACTCTCTAAGGCTGGCACAACGGGTAATGTCTATGCAGTTGGCAATAATAGGCGTCCCAATGTGAAGGACAACTATGTGCTATGTAACTATGCTAATGGTGCTGATCTTGAGACCGTCGTTACCGTTAATCAACTTGCATCAGGCGAAGTGGCTCTTCTCCTTGGCGATGCATGGGGTCAGACTATTGGCGAAGATGCTTACCCAGTCATTGGTGGCAAGAAGGTTTATAAGTGCATCGATGGTTACACTAACGATGAAGAAGTTGATGGCACTTACGAACTCGCTGTTCTCACATTCGAGGATGCGGACTTCAAGGGTACTGCTGATGAAGACTTGTGTACAGGTACCACTTGGTCTTCGCTCATCGACAGTCCACAATATGGTGGCGAGTTGCTCTATGGCGAATACGGCATGGGAGGCGACGAGCCTTATTATTGGTGGTATGACAACAATAACACCTACCTCTTCAACCAACTCTCTGAAGGTTGGGGCTCTTATTGCTACTGGAGTGGCGGTCATGCTGTTTCAAACTATGGTTCTAACGACATTGCCGGCAATGGTGGATATACCACTCAGCTCACAGTCTATAACAAGAATGCATCGGGCAATACTACTACAGGCAACGGACATAATGGTTCTAACAACTTTGCAGTTCACTACGGATATTCCGACAATTCTGGATACAGTCTAACAGAAGATGCACTTCCTACACTGATGTTCTACGACGGCAAACAACGTGTCATCGACCACATGTATGTCAACAATACTACATACGCTCTCAACTGCTATGTTTCAGGCAATTCACTTACTCCAAAAATTGGTAAGAATGATTGGGTTAAGATCGTAGCAACTGGTTATGATTTGGATGGCAATAAGAAATCAAAAACTGCAGAAATCTATCTTTGCAATGGTCCAGAGAATATCGTTACAGATTGGACTAAGTTTGATCTCTCTGTTCTCGGTGAAGTGTGGTATGTTACTTTCAACGTAACTGGTTCTTCTGATAATTGTTCAGGCTTCTCTCAACCTGCATATTTCGCATACGACGATGTAGCAGTTCGCATTCCAAGAACAGAACCATACGTTCTTGCTGACAAGTCAACTTACGAAAGCGAAGTAAGCACTAATGTTGCTTCTCTCACTTACACTCGTACATTCGGTACAACAAAGTGGCAGCCACTTTATGTTCCATTCACTTCTGATTACGAGGCATGGAGCGAGGATGTAGACATAGCAGAAATCACTTCAGAGAGTGAAGATGGCAGTGCGCTTATCATCACTATTCTTGAAGAGGGTAGTACAGTCAATGCAAATACACCTTATTTAATTAAGGCAAAGAAGACTGGTGATATCGCAATTGAGGTTGAGAATGCAACCCTCGTTGCTGCTGAGAATGCTTCACTCACTTGTGACAATTTCACATTTACTGGTACATATAGCCCAATCGTGATTCAGCCTGACACTTACTATGTTCTCCATTCTGGAAGCATCGTGAAGACAAGCAACACAGCAGGCTACAATCTCCCATCAATGCGTTGGTATGCAGAATCTGCAAATGGTGGCGAAATCAAGATTCGTGTGGCAGGTACTGACATCGAGACTACTATTGCTGACATCAACTCTTCTGATGATGCACCATCTGCAATCTACAATGCTAATGGTACTCGCCAGCAGACTCTCCGCAAGGGTATCAATATCGTCCGCATGACAGATGGTACAGTTAAGAAAGTAATCAAATAATATCAACCCCCAAATAAATAATAATTATGAAAAAGCAATTTACAGTTCCTTCAATTGAGATTAAGCAGCTCAACATTCATGCTTCACTCCTCCAATCATCTACGATTCCTATCAGTCCTAATCCAACTGGTGCCACTGAACCAGAGGAAGTGAAGTCACTTCTTGGTGGTCTCAAGAATAACATCTCTTGGGATTAACAAAACTCTTTATCCCTAACACATGTATTGTTATTCAGGTCTATCCTGCCTCTCATAATAGAGGGTGTGTCACTTTTGACACACCCTCTTCTTTTTTTAGAGAAATGGTATATGTGTATTGTCTTAGTTTGGTAATTCGTTTTGGAAAGCCCTATTCATACACCTTCCTCTTCAGTTCCTCCAAGCTTTTCAATACTTCTCTTCCGGCAAATTCGCCGAGGGTGATCATCTCATTGATCTTCTTGTGGGTGAAACTTTCGCAACCGTAGCCATCGAGTTTGGGATTGATGACAAGGTCGGCAATTTTCACATTGTCGTTATACTTACGCACATCTGGTCGCTCAATGCCCCACTTCATGAAATTGAACAATGCCAACTTGGTTAGTGGAGCCAAGAGGGAATCTGCAGTCTTTCCAAAACTGAAATAATCCTCGTTTTCGTGCTTCTCCACACTGAGGTCGATGGCGATGATGATGTCTGCCCCCATCGCTTTTGCCACGTCGCAAGGGAGATTGTTGAGCACTCCGCCATCCACCAGTGTCACATTATTTATTTTCATGGGACGGAATACGAATGGGATGGACATGCTTGCACGCATGGCACTGGCAAGATTGCCATGATCGAGCACTACCTCGTTGAGTGGACTCATATCTACTGCCACACAGCGGAAAGGGATTGGGAGGGAGTCGAAATTGAGCGAATCGAAATTGAGGGAGTCGGCACAGGAGAGTTTGGAGAACTCTGGCGATTTCCTAATCAATTGACTGAAAGCACTCACGATACTGTCGCCTCGCAGCATGCCCACACCTGTCACTCGGTCGCCTGACTTCTTCTTGAAGATGCTCGAACTCACTGGTATGCCCATGATGTATGTGGTGTTGTTCTCCTTGTAGAAGAGTCGGGGAGCTTCGGTGAGTCGGTTGTCGGTAAGGAGCGAAAGCCAGTTCTGCGAACGGAACAATGAGTCGAGTTGCTCACTGCGGTATCCTACCGAATACAGTCCGCCCACAATCGAACCTATACTTGTGCCCACCACAAAATCGATTGGAATGCCCGACTGCTCCACATACTTCAGCACTCCGACCGTTGCTGCACCCTTTGCGCCGCCACCGCCCAGCACGAGTGCCACTTTCTTGCGTTGTGGCAATTGCTGTGCTTCAGCCGGCACAAGCAGCACGAGTGCCATCAGGATTAAAATGTATCTTTTCATGTCGTTGAGTGAAACTTGAGATTTTGTAATTGTTTGAAATAAACGATTACAAGTCCAACTGTGATGATTGGGAATGCCGGGTCGATCAATAAGTGTGGGTAGAACCATGCTGTCAGCACCCACAGGATGAGCAGAATGGCATATATGCCTGCCCACCATCTGCGCCAATGCCACAATAGGATTGGGAGCGGATTGAACGGAATGAGCAGTATGCTCCATCCATCGCCGAGCAGATTGCCCGAGAGGAACAGATAAGTAACGAAAAGTCCGACAATGGACTGTAGCGTTACAACTGTGAGGGCAGTCGGTTTTGGCAACCAATACATGCCTAAAAGGGTGAGCACCAAAAAGATGATAGCCATCATCATAGGGGTGAACCAGCATTTCGATTCCTCAATCTTTGTCTGCAGTAGCACAGTAGGTTCTTCGGTTATGATATGCTGCCCATTGACAGAGGCTATCTTCAACACATCGATAAGGTCGGAAGGAGCGGCAATCTTTTCAATGTTTGAAAGGTCGCTATCAGGATATGTGCTGCCCATTA
The DNA here is from genome assembly GCA_002317225.1 of Prevotellaceae bacterium UBA1716. GTDB lineage: Bacteria > Bacteroidota > Bacteroidia > Bacteroidales > Bacteroidaceae > Minthosoma. Next base: position 13,924 of record DCIW01000209.1, read on the forward strand.
AATGCACCATAAACCGACTCCAGTCGTTGGTCATCGAAGTGTGAATCATCTCTCGCAACGACATGTCAAATCGCTCTGGCCAATGGTCGATTATCATATAGTCGGAACCCAGCGACTCTTGAATAACTTCGACTACAGAATGTGCACAACCACGCGTCACAGGGTCATACTTAAGGTTATTACCCTCATCCACGCGCATATCGAGGATTCGCCACAAGTTCATCTTAGCCACAGGCGAGAGGTTGAGAGTATACTCCTTCAACCCACGACCTTGTCTCTCATATTCCTTGATATACGTGTGAGTATCCCATCGTGCCATACCCATTTTCAGTCGGCCGGTGAGGAATCGGAACAGGTTGTCTTCCACATCTTCTCCTTCATAGCTGAAACTGTTGTCCAGGTCGAAAGTAGGGCATTGCATACGAATAAAAGCATGCCCCACGTTGGAGTAGAGTATCTCTCCACGTGAAGCAATGCAAACGGAAACTTTGACAAAGTCCGGACTCAAGCGTAACCGTTCGAGCGAATCCTCAGTAAGGGAGTCGCCAGCGGTCTGACTCCAGCCACTTAATGGGCTAAGAATCAAGAATAAAGCACTTATCAGTATATTCTTCAACATTCGTCCTATTACTCTATAGCATCAGGGTCGAAGTCGATAGTAGTGAGCGATGAAACTGCGTAGTCAACATAATTTGGACTTGCCACTACAGTGATGTAATAACCGAGTTTTGTGTCGTTGACAACAGCAACACCTACAGCAGCAGCACCGCCATTCTCATAGTCCATAGCCTCGCCGAAGAGAGTCACGAACTTGCCTTTGCTCTCGATGCTTTCCGACTTTTCGAGGTCGATCTTTGCTGCTTCGGCCATGTAAGTGATATGCTTTGCGATGTCTTCTTGCGAAGTCTTTTCCACATTGAAAGCTTCAGCAGTGATAGTGTACTCCTTGTCTGGAGTCTGCAGAATCACAGCCTCGATATTGTCCTGAAATTCCTTGACATTGGCTGGCACATGGAAAGTGATACCGGTAGTAGACGAAGTGTACTTAAGTTCTTTCTTGTTAGATTGTGCAAAGACATTTGCAACAGCCATTGCAAATACTAAAAAAATGACGAATTTTTTCATAATTAAATTATTAATTTATATGGTTTATAACTAAAATTCCCCATCCTTATGTAGGAGATTAACAACTCACACCTAAATCAGGTGCTCTTTTTATGACTGCAAATTTAGATATTATTCATGAGATATACAACATATTCTGTCAAAAAAAGTAGAAATGGCAGTCCTTCAAATGCAAAGTTACTTCAAAACCTTTTTGCCGCCTACTATGTAGATGCCATGAGGGAGGTTGGTGAGTCCTTGGCTTGAGACTTTCTGGCCAGAGAGGTTATATACATCGGATGAGTTTGTGATGCGATGGTCGGCTGCAATCTCTCGGATATCGTCGGCCAATGGATCGTAGCCTAATTTGTTGTCAATCCATTTCACTCTGGTACGTATGAAAGTTTTTAAGGCATTGACTTCTGCCTGATACGAACCGCGTGCCATAGGGTTTTGATGAACCCTGGTGTTCAGGATGTTCCAACGAGTGAAGTTCAACTCTTGCGACTGATTGATAACGTTTGCCATGCTGTCAATGACTTGGCAGAGGGTATCGGCATCGATGCCACGATTTCTGCGTGCATCAATCCACATGCTCTTCATGTCTTCAACAACGGCGTTGTCGGAGATGATGCGAGTGAACAGGTTTCGCATCTGTCCTGCAGTGTTTACACACGTCTTGTAGAGCCATTCGGTGCGGTTGCTGAGAGGATATTCGCGGTCATCGTTGTCGAAGGCAATGTCAAAGTCCCATACCGGACCGAAATGGAACTGTGGATCATCTACATCCTTATACATATATGTGCTCCAAGTAGCATCAGGATTGCCACTCAACTCGTTGGTAAGGAAATACTTGAGCCATGACTCGAGGTCGTAAATCGAACGGAATCCAGTCTCAAGATTCTTGTAAGTTGTGGAGTAAACCTTAGTTTCAGCCTTGCTGATATAAGAGTTGATGTACGAACGCTGTGCGGAGGTGATGGAGTCGGCATCAGGCGACTTGTAAGTGTACACATTGCTTCGCGATGACTTGTAGTAGAGAGGTTCGTTGTAGTAATACGCATCCGACTCGATGAGATAGCCGCCAGTGATGTTCTCCGAATCCCTGTGCATCTCAGTGATGTCCACACGGTTCTTGTTCACACCAATCTGATCGCAGAGCTGGTATGTGCCACGATATTCGCCATTCACGATGACATCCACCGGTTGGATCCAAGGAGTGTAAGCCATGCCGAAGCGCCGACTGATGTCGAAGGCTATGATATTTCGCATGAGCGTCTTGTCGCCATAATTGTTGATGACTGTCCATTTCTTTGCCTTCGCAGGAGCTTTCAGTTCGGAGTCGTTGAGCATGTGGTGCTTCTTGTCGTCGTTGAACTTGATGCGGTATGGCTTCTTCGGGAAATTCATTGATGCATTGCCACGCAGACGGGTTAGGATAGGGTAGTCCTGCAGTTTCGTACCGTTATCGTAGATTAGGGTCATTCGCGATTCCAACTGATGATCCTTATCGTATGGTTCCTGATTGTTCAATACATGAATATTCAGAGTTGGGAGGTTGGTCACCTGGTAGAGATGGCTGTCGTCGCCCTCGCTCTCATAACCATAAAACTCCACCTCAGCCACATTGCATCGTGCATCATTTGGACCAATGTATCGCACATATCGGAAGCCACGACTCACGTTGACCTCTGCCTCGTCATATTCTCCGATAGTACCTGTTTTCATATTGACATATAGAGGCACAGCGTCCATGAAATCAGGCTCGTTGGCACCCTCAAACACGGCTAATACCATACGCTTTGGCCCTACATCGTCGTTGCGTGGACTCCAACGCACTTTCGTTATGACATGCTTAGTGCCCAAATCAAGTCCCACCCATGTGCGAGAACGATCATAGCTTGCAAAGTAAGTGTCCAATCTGCCGTCGAAGGCACAATCACGAGTATTGACCGTGGTGGATGCTGTGCTTGACGCATTGTAATCGACGCTCTTTTCAGTGCCGATAACAGTACCACTCAACTTTTGGGTTTGTTGGGCAAAAGAGAGTCCTGCAATGAGGAAATTCAGTATTATTAATTTTAAACGCATTGTCTTTATTTTGATGTGAAAACCATACCTCCTAATCCTAATAAGAATAAGGAGATAAACCTAATCGGTTGTATGATAAGCAGGTACTCATAACCTACTTATATGCAAATTTAGAACAATTATTCGATGTGAGCAAAAAATGAAATTGTTTTTTTACAAAACGGATTAAAAATAGGTAAATGTAATTCAATATTTTATGCTTTCCATGCCTTGTCCCTACTAAAAATGAATTGAGGCTTGTAACATTGTAACAAACAATTGCCTTTTCGAAAAGATTCTCACCAAAAATTTGTCGGGAATAAAATTATGTTGTACCTTTGCCCGCAAAATCAAAAACAATTGAGATATGAAAAAAATATTATTTGCAGTAATTGCATTGGGCATGGCTATGATTGCAAATGCTCAGAATATCGACTACAGTCGAGATGTACGCTTTCGTATGGGTAACTCATTTCCTGTAAAGGGAGGAGTTGGAATCGAACAGTTTTATATGGCTCTGATGCCTGGTGTAAGCACTTATTTCAAGGATAACAATATCACATCGATTGATCAGGATGAGGAAGGTGAATACATTGTTGACAAGAAGAACGGATACCTCAGCCATTTCGCCGAAGGTAGTGGTTCGTTGCGAATGCAATGCTGCTATTGGAACCGTGCAGATGGCAGCAAGCTCGTTGGTTTCTACTACGACGCTCATGATTTTGACGGTCAGGCAATTAAGTATAATTCGTTTGCACAATTCTATACATATAACGAAACATCAAAGTGTCTTGATGCAATCAACAAACCTTGGGATATTGAAATGAGTGGAATGACTCACGTCATGTTCCAACTGCCTCGTCAGGGCAAAGATGTTCAGTACCGATGGGGTCTGGAAGAAGAAGATGGCAAGTGGTCCACTCTTACTTGGAATGGTTACGACTTCCGTACCAAGCCAGCAGCAGGTGGTTCGATAAAGACTGGTTCGCATTTGATCAGCCTTCAGTGGATTGAGGGAGTTCAGTATGGTTCGTGTCAGATAAAGCCAGCAGGAAACGGTAAATACACTATCAGCGGAACTCACTACAACAAGGCAAAGACAGACTGGTTGAAGATTGACGGCACCCTGACTGTTGTCAATTCAAAGCGTCTCCGTTTCAGTGGAACGATAAAGACAAGAATCAGCCATATTGCTGGTGGTGTTGAGCAGGTTCGTCGAGGCGAATATGATTTCCTTGCTACCGGCTCTCGCAAGTACTGGCGTCTGCAGCAGATGTACAATCCTGGTGAAGGTTGTGTCGATTATGTAGATATTTACTTCTAATAAACATTACGTTTGTTCTGAGACATATTTAATAATGTGTACAGTCTCTCAAACTGAATAAAAAAGTCTGGCAAAGATATCACTCTTGCCAGACTTTTTTTAATTGAAATTGCGTACAGAGAATTACGCCATTGTATGACTCATTTGAAAAATTACCTACTATCCTTAATAAGCCACTTTCTTTCCTCCAACAATATAAATTCCACGATGCAAATCGCCCTTATCCTTCATTTTCACACCTTGAATATTATATCTCGATTTCGAACCCGTTTGTGCAGAAACATCGGAAATGTCTGTACCAGGAAGCGATACCACATAGTCCTTTCCCGCTTCTGTCTTGAGGTCATATTCGTAAACAGTCTTCAGTGCAACTGATGGTTTTGCAGTTAACGAACTCGAAATGAGCGGTTCTTTGATATCTGCTCCCGCAAAGAGCGGATTAGGGCATTCGCCCTGAGCTTGTGTCAGTCCTTCACCTTCAAGTTTGACATAAGAGCGAATACGGATTGTACCACCAATCTTTGAGTGTATCTTAGCCACCTGGAGTTTTCCGCTCGCCCAATCCATGTCAATCTCAAATCCTCCTCGTGCCATCAATCCCTTCACACTACCTTCCAACCATCGTGTAGGCAATGCAGGCAACAGATGTACTGCTCCATCATGACTCTGCAAGAGCATTTCTGCAATACCCGCAGTAGCACCGAAATTACCATCAATCTGGAATGGAGGATGAGCATCAAATAAGTTAGGGAATGTACGTCCATCAGGATATGCAGATGTATCATCCTCAGAAGGCAAAAGTTTGAGCATATTTGTGAGGATAGTGAGGGCATGATTGCCGTTGAGCATACGAGCCCAGAAGTTTATCTTCCATCCCAAACTCCATCCTGTAGCCTCGTCGCCTCTCTCTGTAAGTGTCTGACGAGCAGCAGCAAAGAGCGGATTATGTGTGTACGGACTGATTTGGTTCGAAGGATACAGACCATAGAGATGTGAAATGTGTCGATGCTTATTGTTTGCGTCATCAGCATCGATGAGCCACTCCTGCAATTGCTTGTGCTTACCTATCTGCATAGGTGGCAATTTGCTCAGAGCATCCTTCAGAGTCTGCTGATAATTAGCATCTTCGCCCAATATCTCTGCAGCACGAAGAGTGTTTGACAAAGCATCGAATGCAATCTGATTGTCCATCGTACATCCTGCAGTTACTGGTGACTTTCCGTTAGGGCCCTGTTCCGGACTAACCGAAGGCACTACCACCAACCAACCATTCGATGGATGTACTTGCATATAGTCGAGATAGAAGTCGGCAGTTCCCTTTATCACAGGATACCATTCCTTCAAGAATTCCTTGTCGCCTGTGTAGAGATAATGCTGCCAGAGATGAGTAGCCAACCATGCTCCACCATTAGGATACATACCCCAATAAGCACCATCCACAGGACCTGTCACTCGCCATAAGTCAGTGTTGTGATGAGCCATCCAACCGTTGCAGTCATACATCTTCCGTGCAGTGATAGCACCTTGTTCGCTCAAGTCCTTTATCATCGAGAAGAGCGGTTCACTTGTTTCCGAAAGATTACAAATCTCAGCAGGCCAATAGTTCATCTCGGCATTGATATTGATAGTATATTTGCTATCCCAAGGAGCATCTTTCTTGTTGTTCCAGATACCTTGCAGATTGGCAGGCTGACCACCAGGTTGGGATGATGAAATAAGGAGATATCTGCCGTAGTTGAAGAGCAATGCAACCATTCCCCAGTCCTTGCTCGTAGAGAAAGCATCAAGTCGCTTGTCGGTTGTAAGAGCACTATTTGCAGTCGAAGGGAGATAGAGTTTCACGCGGTCATACTGCGACTTATATTTCTTCACATGTCGTTCGAGCAAATCCTCATACGAATACTCTTCCACAGCCTTCAGCGTTTCAAGATTCTTCTCTGTTGGTTTGCCCGAAACATCTTGATAATTAACATAATTGGTGTTTGCTGTTACGAGCAGAGTCACGTTTGTTGCATTCTTCACAATGATATATCCAGTTGACGAATTGGTCACCTGAGCATCATCATTTGCCTTCACCGTATATGCACATTCAGCATTCAGTTTGCTCGCAATTCCTTCGTGCGACACACCTTTCACTGTTGCCTTAACGATATTTCCCGATTTCGCATATTGAGTGGTGAAATCAGGACAAGCATGCTTGATAGTGAGAGTCACTGGAGTGTCGCTTTCCATGTGCATCACTATCACATCATCAGCAAGGGATGCAAAAGTGGTTCGTTTGAAATGATTTCCGTTGCATTCGAAACTCACATTCGAAGTAGCAGTCTGCAAGTCGAGTTCGCGGTGATAGTCGGTCACGTCCTTATCTATAACAACAGTCGATGCAATCTTCAAACTACCCAAATGCAGATATTTCATTCCATGAGGTCCTTTGACAAACTGATTGTTTATCATAGTTTCCGCATCATTTTCCTTACCGTTGAAAATGAGTTGTCTCACCTGGTCGAGATAGTTCAGCGACGTACTACTATTATTATTATGTGGTCCGCCAGCCCAGAAGGTTTCTTCATTGAGTTGAAGTTCCTCGTTCTTTGCTCCACCATACACCATTGCCCCTAAGTGCGAATTACCTACGGGCAAAGCTTCAAGCCAAATATTTGCAGGCTTGTCATACCATAATTTTTCAGTGTTGTCTTGTGCGTAAACCACCAGTCCACACACCAAACTCATCAGAGTTACTACCAATTTTTTCATTTCTACATTAGTTTTTTATCAAAGTACTCTGCAAAGGTACATCCTTTTTTCCAAACAACCAAATTTTGTCTTTGTAAGTAGGTGTTCATAATTATTTTTATATTTGAAACAATCTATTTGGATGCAGATTTCTAACTTCAGTTGAAGGAGCTATGCGGGCATAGTGACTGAAAATGAAGTAGAAAG
>DCIW01000085.1 GCA_002317225.1 Prevotellaceae bacterium UBA1716
AGACCCAAGCCGAAGGTTTTATCGATACACAAGAAGATGTCAAGACTCCTGGTCGTCCTTCTGCATGGCCTATCCTCACAGGTCCACAAGTCATTGATACCGATCGTGATGGCATTCCTGACGAATGGGAAAATGCACACAAACTCAATCCTAATGATGCATCCGATGCTCTCACATATTCTCTCGACAAGAAAGGCTACTACACCAACCTCGAAGTATATGCCAACTCTCTTGTAGAGAAGGACATAAAAGAAGGACGTAAGGATGCAAAAGGTGCATTCAAGGAGTATTATCCAAATATTTAACAAACTACACACCTATCCTCATTTTCACCAAGATTTTCATCTAAAGATTATCACCCCGATTTCTGAGGAGCAAAGCGACGAAACAAATAAAAACAAAACTATATGAACAAATTTCTCTCAACCGCACTTCTATCCCTACTCTCTGTAAGTGCGTTTGCACAATTCGATTCTGCACCTGCATTTCCTGGAGCAGAAGGCCATGGACGATACACAACAGGTGGTCGTGGTGGAAAAGTAATCCATGTAACCAACCTCAACGATTCTGGCACAGGTTCGCTCCGTGCTGCAGTATCAGGCGACACAAAGAAGATTGTCGTTTTCGATGTGAGCGGATATATCGACCTTAAGAGTCAGTTGAATATCGGCAAGAATACTACTATCCTCGGACAGACAGCTCCAGGCGATGGTATCACACTTCGTTACTATACACTCTATTTTGGTAAGGCATCCAATTCTATCGTGAGATACATCCGTTGTCGTCGTTCGCAGTTGAAGGATGTCAACGATGGTGCCGATGCTACTTGGGGTCGCAATCAGACTGATATCATCATCGACCACTGTTCGTTCTCATGGTCAATCGATGAGACTGCATCGTTCTATGACAATAAGAACTTCACTATGCAGTGGTGCTCTCTCGGTGAAGCACTTGCCAATCCGGGTCACTCAAAGGGTGCTCACTCTTATGGTGGTATTTGGGGTGGAAAGAATGCTTCGTTCCATCACAACTTCCTCTGCCACATGCAGAATCGTACACCTCGCTTCAATGGTGCGCGCTATGAATGGGATGGTTATGACAAGACAAAATACTCCACAACAGTTGATGCTGAGCGTGTGGACTTCCGCAACTGCGTAATCTACAACTGGGGTACAGGCGGTTGCTATGGAGGTCCTGGTGGTGGTTATATCAATATGGTCAACAACTACTACAAGGCAGGTCCTGCCACTTCGCACAAGACTCAGCTCACTATCGCTTCAGTAGCCAACTCAACCACTTCTTCTGATAACAGCACACTCTGGGGACTCTTCTCACGCTATTATGTCAATGGCAACTATATGTCTGCAGGTGGTGCCAACTACGACTGGAAAGGTGTGACTTACGATTCAGGCACTACTACCATCAGTGGCGAACCATACATACCAGACCCCAATCATCACTTTGGTGAAAACATCACCTACAAGACATACAATGGCAAAGACTATGTAAGTCTGAAACTTACCGAACCAATCGATGCAGGTCATGTGACTACCCACTCAGCACAGACTGCATTTGACAAGCTTCTCCTTTATGCAGGAGCAAGTTACCGTCGTGATGCTGTCGATGAGCGATACATGAAGGAAGCAAAGACTGGTACCACTACACATACTGGTTCTGTTGTGAAGCGTGCAGGTATCATTGACTTCGTGAATGCTCTCGATGAGAATGACCCTACAAAGGCAAGTTATCCTACACTCGCTACAGAAACTCGTTCTGCTTCATTCGACACAGATGGCGATGGTATTCCTGATACTTGGGAAACAGAGAACGGACTCAATCCTAACGATGCTTCAGATGCCATCACCTACTCTCTTGACCCTAAAGGCTACTACACTAATATCGAAGTGTATGCCAACTCTATCGTAGAGGGTTATATCAAGGCAGAGCGTGCTGATGCAGAGACCACATTCGAGGAGTACTACCCTACCATCAAGTCTGCCATCGTTAATCCAGGCGAAGAAGGCGAAGACCCAGGCACTGATCCAGGAGAGGAAGATGTGGAGAAAGTCACTACTACCCTCTTCACGATGACTCCTTCAGTTGCTGACACAGAGACACTTGCTAACGGTGCCACACTTGATGGAAGTCAGTTTGCCAATGTCACAGGCGGAAAGGTGATGTTCCAGAACAACAACACTACAGCATATAAGGCAGTCAACGCAAGCAAGTTCTATATCGGTACAAGCAGTGCCTTCTTCAAGATAGACCTTGACACACCACTTAAGACAGGCGATGTCATTACCTTCACCAATATGCCAGCCACTTCCAATGGTCTCAATGGTGTATATATCGGTACCACTTCCTCCGACAAGTCATACTCTACCACTACCGATGTGATTGGTGATGTAGAGTTCATCGTTCCAGAAGGACTCAATGCTGTCAGCACTATCTACATCAACCGCGTTCAAGGCAAGGGCACATCATTTGCAGCAATGACCATCACCCGCACCGAAGCGAAGACCACCTCAATCTTCGATGTGCAATCCTCAACCCTCAATCCTCAATCCTCAATCACATACAACCTTGCAGGACAGCGAGTTGACAGCAACTACAAGGGCGTAGTAATCAAGAATGGCAAGAAGTATATGAACAGGTAAAAGCTACATAATGAAAAAGATACTCTCTCTAATATCCATGATACTAATGTGCGCATCCATATTCGCACAAACTCCATCATGGCCCGAGCAGACTATCCAGACGCGCCCCGGAGCACGCTGGTGGTGGTTAGGATCTGCTGTGGACAACGACAACCTGAAATCCCTTATGTCCGAATATTCGCGCATTGGAATCGGAACACTTGAGATAACCCCTATCTACTCCGTGCAGTCCAAATACCGTAATGGACACACACCCATCAACTACCTCTCCTCTTCTTGGATGAACGCACTCAAGCAAGTTCAAGCTCTCGGTAAGACAGACTCTATCCAGATAGATATGAATATGGGTACAGGCTGGCCATTCGGAGGCCCAATGATAACCATAAAGGAAGCAGCAGGCAAACTCGTCTATACACATAACCTATTGACTACCACTGCTGATGCCCCTACTATCACTCTCGATGTAACTCCACAGGCCAACTCTGACCTAAACCTTATAATGGCATTCCCGAACTCTGTAAAGGATGTCTCGGGAGCATTCATTACTAAACAAATCGACACACTCGACATCACGCAATATGTGAAGAATAACACTCTCACATGGACACCCGAACACCCTGGCAAATACCGCATCATTGCCATCTATAACGGTCATACCCTCCAGCAAGTCAAGCGTCCTGCTCCGGGTGGCGAAGGCTATGTGCTCGACCATCTCGACAAAGATGCAGTACAAAAGTACATAAAGTATTTCGAAGATGCATTTGAAAAGGCAGGCAATCCTTACCCAACCACCTTCTTCAACGACTCCTACGAAATCTTCGGAGCAGACTGGAGTCCACGCTTCTTCGAGGAATTCGAGGCACGCAGAGGCTACAAACTCCAGAACCACCTTCAAGAACTTCTCAACTACACTACTGACACCAATACCAAAGTCCGTTCCGATTATCGAGAGACTATGGCTGATATGTACCTCGATAATTTCATACGTCCATGGAACGAATTCTGCCATCAGCATGGAGTCCTTACCCGCAACCAGTCACACGGTTCCCCATCCAACCTCATCGACACATATGCATCGGTTGACATACCAGAAATCGAAGGTTACGGAATGACCTCTCTTGATATCAACGGCCTTCGTAAAGATAACGGATTCACAGCAACCAACTCTTCCGATTTTGCAACTCTCAAACTCGCTTCTTCGGCAGCACATCTCACAGGTAAGCAACTCACTTCGAGCGAGACATTCACTTGGCTTACAGAGCATTTCCGTACATCTCTCTCGCAGATGAAACCAGAGACGGATCTTATGTTCCTTGCGGGAGTCAACCGTATGTTCTTCCACGGGACTACCTATTCCCCACTCGATGCACAATGGCCAGGATGGAAGTTTTACGCAAGTATCGACATGTCGCCTACCAACAGCATTTGGGAAGATTCAAAGTATTTTATGGATTACGTAACGCGTTGTCAGTCGTTCTTGCAGTGGGGCAAACCAGACAACGATATCCTCGTTTATTTCACTTGCCAAAACTCATGGCACACCAAGGGTACCAACTGGCTTCGCCTCTGTGCTATCAGCGACTTCCCATCGCAGTATTCGAAGGATGACCGTGCTGTCGATTCGCTCGATGTATATGGGTATGGAAGCGATTATATCACCGATAAGATGATTGAAACGCTACGTTATGAGAACGGAGAGTTTGTCACTCCTGATGGTCTCCGCTACAAGGCGATGCAGATACCTGTAGCAGCAAATATGCCCGAAGCAACTAAGGCACGACTCGACTCTCTCAAAGCTCTCGGAGCAAATGTCATCTCCGAAAAGCGTGACGAGTCTCTCTTCAATGCAGTTGCTAAAGCAGAACCAATGCGCAGACAACTCGGATTGCGATTTATTCGTCGAAGCAACCCAACAGGACATCATTATTTCATCTCCAACCTTACCAATCGTGATGTGGCAGACTATGTTGCCCTCGCAGTCGATTTCACTTCTGCAGTTCTCTTCAATCCACTCGATGGAACGATGAAACAAGCCCTTATATCAGAAGATGGAAAGGTCTATCTCAATCTCCGTTCGGGTGAATCCGTTATACTACAAACCTACGATTATAATGTTTCTTCAGCCGACCTTCCAATCGACACCGAAGCAGACAAATATACAACCGAAGACATCCCTCTCAATGGAGAATGGACTCTCGAGTTTAATAATGCAAAACTCGCAGATAACTCTTCATACTCAAAGACATACACTCTTGATTCTCCACAAACTTGGGAGACACTTGATGCCAACACTGCCCAACTAATGGGTATTGGTTCTTACACAACAACTGTCACCCTCACAAGTGAGCAGTTTGACAACGCAACTGACTTCACCCTCTCACTTGGAGATGTGCGAGAGTCTGCCCGTGTTTATATAAACAATGAATATGCAGGATGTGCATGGTCGGTTCCATTCAAGCTTTCGAATCTGAAGCGATTCCTCACTGCAGGCAAAAACATCATCCGTATTGATGTCACCAACCTACCTTCCAATCGCATTCGCCAAATGGATATAAATGCAACCCCATGGCGTATCTTCGAAGATATCAACATCAGCACTATCTCTTCATCCAACAACGTAGGCACTACTGCCGACTCGTTTGCAGGTTGGGCGCTCACTCCATCGGGTCTAAACTCCACTCCAACCCTCCATTCCCTCCACAACTCCGACCAGTCATCTATCCTCAACCCTCAATCTTCAACTACCAATCCTGCATCATCTACAACATTCTTCTCACTCCAGGGTATTCCTATTCATTCCCCTACACTTCCAGGCATCTACATTGTCAATGGACGCAAGTTTGTGGTTAGGTAGATTAATAGTTGCAATTTATAACAACAAAAGCGGGCGATTTCAAACTTGAAATTCGCTCGCTTTTATTCTCTGCATTAGCAAATGCTAATACACTGATTTACATGCTAAATAGCGATTATTTCTTCTTTTTCAAAATCTTTTCATACTCCTTCATTGCTTTTGCAAGTTGTTTCTGGAAGAATGGTTGGCGATTGATAAGTGCAATAGCAGCCGAAGCAGCAAAGCGACCCGCATCCACATCACTCTGATAATGGTAACCTGCGATTACTCGACTCTGTCCGTACTCATAACCACGCTTCAGAATTTCATCCTGACGTGCAGGATTGAGTTCGATAAGCACAAGTGCTACGCCCCAACCAGCAGCCGAGTGGTTCGAAGGGTACGAACTGCTTGCACGGTGATGCTCTTCCGATTCTGGAACGAGTGTGCCCTCCATAAACTGAACGTATGGACGCTTACGGTAACCACCCTGCTTCTTCAAACGGTAAGTAGAGTTGGCAGCATCATTCTTTGCCCAATAAAGGAGATTATACATTTCTGGAGTATCTTCCTGAGTAATCTGCATACCAAATGCATCAGCAAATCCGTTGAGCATAACCTGGAAGTCCTCGAGTTCAGCATCGATACGTGCCTGCTCACCACGCTCAGTGTGACGAATGCTTTTACCCCACTGGTACTGTACATAGTCATTAAAGAAATTGAGTGAACAAGTGTCTGGAGGAGCAGGAAGGATGTACTCGAAATGAGGCATCGAGTCCTGAGGAATGAACGAAGGATACTTGTCCCCATACAATTGTGCGTTTGCCACCAATGGAAATACCGACACGATCAACAGTGTCATAACTGATTTTGCGTTCAACATAACGCGAGAAATTTTGTTTGCCATTTTGTTATTAATTTTAAGATTAGCTTAAACCTTTGCAAATATACCACAAATATTTGTTTCAAGCAAATAATAGCATGTTAAAATGCATATATAAACATATAACATTAAAAAATCTATTAATTTATGCACATCTACTTTTACTTATGAATCACAAAGTCCTCAAAGCGTGTCAAGGGACTAACTGTAAACTCAAAAAAGATTTAAAAGTATCCGTCTCCGGGTTGACCTAT
>DCIW01000234.1 GCA_002317225.1 Prevotellaceae bacterium UBA1716
TTATGTTCCTTGAGGAGTTTTCCGTCAAGATATACACGTTCCATCCAACCATCGTAAGTGATGTACCAAGTGTGCCATTTGCCTTCAGCATTCTTTATTGCATCGGATGCACCACAACTCTCAAACGAACCATTATGGTTGATAAGGCCAGCTGCAGGATCAGTACCAAGACGGAACTCTGTAGTTGCCAAGTCATTATGTGATGTAGAGAGTGATAATACCGTTGACACAGGACCCACCTTTGTAGAGAGAGTTTGTGCAATGATAGTATAAGGAGCATTATAGCGATATACTTCAGGGAGAGGTTTGTCGCTGCGTAAATATTGAGTGCCATTGAAGAAAAGTGCCCATTTGCCATCCTTTACACGAGCTCGTATAGGCTTGTTTGCTTTAAAGTGGAAATCGTCACATTTGATTTCCGAAATGTCTAAAGGCTTATTCTGATTATGAGCAAAAGAGGTGTTTGCAAGAGTGAAACCTGCCTTTCTCATGTTTTGACGAACCTCTGTTGGCACATCCTTCTTGTGCATACCAGGATAACCGTCGTTGCTCTCCACATCAGTAGAAGGGAGCAGAGGTGCCTTCTTCCAAACCTTCACGTTCCAGATGGCAGGCATGTGACCGTTCTTCTGAGTGTCAGTAATGGAGATGCGGATGTATCGAGCCTTAGTTGCGCCTTTGTCAATCATTGGCGAACCTTGCATCGTATTATCAGTGCGGTCAGAATAGAGAATCCAATTCTTTGCATCGAGCGATGTCTCTATCTTATATTGATAGAAGAATGTTGGATATTCAAATTGAGTCCATATTTCGTTGAAATTCTGTGCCTTGCCAAGGTCTATTTGGAGCCATTCAGGCGATTGCCTAAGTAGGTTATTGTCCCATGATGTGTGACGAGCCTTCCAGAGAGTGGCGTTATTATCATCAACCGCATACTCCGGCTTGTGCATATCATCATAGTACGACGAAGCGCTGACAGCAGCCCCATAAGCCAGGTTGGCGTTTTTTATCTTTGAATTTAATTCAAAGACATTGACACCGTTGTGAGTAGGAACGATAGGGAGTATATCGCCATTTGGCGCAAAATCTATCTTATCGATGCAAAGCTGGCGGTTGAAACCATGAACCGACTTTGCTATGTTATGGCAATGATATACTATGTAATATTTGCCATCCTGCTCAAGGATAGAGTGATGACCAGGACCATGAACAGTTCCATCCTCATTGGTCGTAAGGAGTTCGCCCTTGTATTCCCAAGGCCCCATAGGCCCCACC
The DNA here is from genome assembly GCA_002317225.1 of Prevotellaceae bacterium UBA1716. GTDB lineage: Bacteria > Bacteroidota > Bacteroidia > Bacteroidales > Bacteroidaceae > Minthosoma. The sequence continues at coordinate 1,276 of DCIW01000234.1, forward strand.
TTGCTTGTGGCATACTGCACTCGATAAGTATCTGTATGGCATGAACCCGAAGAGTAGGTGAAGTAATAAATGCCATCACGCTTGAACACGAAAGGAGCCTCAAAGATATCCTTCAGTTCATCGTTGAGGAGAAGTTTCTTTTCTGTGAAAAACTCGTCCGCAGCGATTGGATAAGGGCGGTTCTCGTTCCAATAACGGGCATCTTGATACTTCTGAGCAAGGGCAGTGATGTCATAATCGCCATCCTTAAGTTTTGCTACACCACAACCGAAACCTTTATATATTCCCCAAGTGGTGAAGTATAGATATTGGCTGCCATCATCATCCTTGAAGAGCATAGGATCAAGAGTGATGACATTATGAATAAAGCGGTCAGGAACCATCACAGCATCTTCCTTGCCGAGGATATTCTTCCAAGGACCGATAGGAGAGTCGCTCTCGCCGATATTCACATTGCATGGTTCGCAATAGTAGTAGCGATACTTGCCGTTAGGTTGCTGCACAACATCCGGTGCCCAAACCACTTCGGTAGTAGGCCAGTTCATTACGAAGTTCTTCCAGTTGACAAAGTCCTTCGACATCCAAACCTGAGCAGGGCCATAGCCATTACCCGTACCATCAGTTGTGGCATATATATAATAGGTGTCGCCAAACTTGCGGATAGTTGGATCTGCGAAATATCCCGGAATGATAGGGTTGATATTTCCCGGAGTATTCCAAGCAGAACCTTGTACAGGCGAAGGAGTATATTCCATTCTGCGCTGTGCATGGGATGGAGTAGGGAGGAGAGTAAATGCAGATAGGATGAATACTGAAAAGAGTGATAGCTTTTTCATAATTGGTATTGAAAAAGGAGGATGCCAAAAGAGAGATTGACATCCTCCTTGATAGTTAGAGGTTATTTTTGCTCTGCCGAGAGTGGCAGAGATCTATTGTTATAGGGGGAAGATTACTTGTTGATAACCTTGCGAACTGAACCGTCAGACATCTTAACGATGTTGATACCCTTCTGGAGAGTGTTCATCTTGGCACCGCTGATAGAGTAGATTGAAGCAGCAGTAGCTGAAGTAGAAGCAGAAGAGATAGCAGTTTCAGTGATGTAAGCAGTGTTACCCATAGTTACTTCGTAGAGATAAGCCTGACCGCCTACTACGAGAGCGATGCGTACAACAGAAGCAGCAGCTTCCTCAGTGTCGAGCTTGCCAATGATGTCGTCATACTTGAGTACAACCTTACCGTCCTCGAGGTAGAGAGATGCAGTAGAAGCAATCTTCTCTTCGCTCTGAGTGTAGTAACCATTCTCTGCGAGAGTGAACTCTTCTTCGAAGTTCTGAACTGTGTTGTAAGAACCTGGGCTATCTGGAACAGTTACCTGAGCAGCTTCGAGTTCTTCAGGGTCGATACCGAATGCAGCGCAAGCATCGTCGAGTGGGAGAGTGACAGTAGTAAGACCGTCAGCATCAGTTTCAGCAGTGTCGAAGTTTACGAGAAGTGATTCAGAACCAACCTGAGCAATATCACCGTCTTCACCAACTTCGCTTACATACTTAACCTTAACTACGTACTTGATGTAGTCGCCAGTTTCTTCGTTTACGAGGTAGAGGTTAGCAGTGTAGTTGTCGCCTACAGCACGCTGACTTGGATACTGGTAGAATGTAACAATACCATTTGCATAAGATATACCGAATGAGTTAGTTCCCCAACCAGCGTTGTCAACGACAACCTGACCTTCTGGGTTTGTGTACTCAGTAGTACCATACCAGAAACCTGGAGCAGGATCACAAGTGTAATTCTTAGCCCATGCAAATGATACAGTGCCATCTTCAGCAGTTGTAGCCTTATCTGTGTAGAGAGTGAACTCTTCAGTACCAATCAAATCCTTAACCCAGTTGAGGTCGATAGATGCAGTAGTACCCCAAGCCCAATCAGATTCGCTTGGAACAATCTGCATCTTCATAAGGTTGCTGCCAACACAAGTGTATTCTACTTCGCCACCCTGCTGTGGAGCCTTAACAGTATATTCTACATTTACAACGTAGAAGTTCTGTCCATACTGGAAGATGAGCTGAGCTGTGCAAGTCTTGTCTTCAGTGATAGTTGTGTAGTGACCCTTCATCTGACCGATAGAGTATTCGCCGTTAGAGAGGCTACCCTTAGCGATGAAGAATGCAGCGTTATTACCCCAGCTTTCGATCTTACCATCTTCGTTGTAGTAGTAACCGCCAGTACTTTCAGTGTGGTTGTCAGAGATTGAACCGTCCTGAGCATAAGCGAATACGTCTGCGATATCTGAAGCAGAGCAACCGAGAGCAGCGCAGATAGCTTCCATATCAACTGTGAATGCCTTAGTAACATAGCTGTCATCGATGTTTGCTGTTATAGAAACTGTACTTTCACCAACCTTAACCATAGCAGTTGGGTCGATAGTTTCAGGATCTGTCACGTTTACATTGATAGTAAGCTTAGCAGCCTTGTCACCATTGAGGATATAGAGAACAGCGAAGTCCTTAGCACCAGCAGCCATAGTGTTCTTGTACTGACCAGTAGTGAATGAGAATGATCCGTCTGCAAACGCGATATTCTGAACATAGAATGTAGCATTAGCACCCCATGCATGAGAATAGCTCTGAGTGTAAGTAACAGTTTCGCCAGTTGCCTCATCGTAGTTAGAGTAACGGCCGAACCAAGAACCACCAGCAAGATTTGCAGGAGTGTCAAGAGTACCACTTGGAGTGTTAGTAGTTTCCTGAGTTTCTTCGTTAGTTACCGAGTTCATCTTCTCAGTGAGAGTGATATCCTGGATATTGCTTGCCAAATCCTCAGCAGTTACACCAAGTGCTTCTGCAAGGTCTGCCATATCAACAGTTATAGTGTTGTTCTCATATTCCTTACCTGTAGTGAAATCGAGAGTAGTAGAGTATTCCTTCACAACATTAACCTTTGAGAGGTCGGTCTCAGGAGCAGGGAGAGTTGGCTCTGGAGCAGGGTTCACGTTGAGAGTGATGTCGAATTCAGCCTCGAGGCTGCCATTCTTAAGAACGAGAACCACGTTGAGAGTTGAAGCAGTGTAAACCTTCTTGAAGTAGCCAGGCATCTGACCAACCTTGCAGTAGAATTCAGCAGGCCATGATTCGCCAGTTTCTGCATTCGAACCAGCTTCGTCATAATAAAGACCAGCATACCAGCAAGAACCTTCATCACCATAACCCTGAGCGATACCGTTGGCGTTCATCCAGAATTCGTTAGTGTTACCAGTGTAAGAGTTTGAAAGACCGTCAGCAGTCTTGATGTAAACATTACCACCAGCAGCAACGAGAGCCTGAAGAGCAGCTTCGTCAGCAAGACCGAGGTCTTCGATAACCTTAGCCATGTCGAATGCCTGGTAACCGCTGTAGTAGATCTCTTCTGGGTCGCTTGTGATCGAAGCCTCATACTTGCCGCCACCTGCTTCAACGCGTGTTACGTTGAGAGAGTAGAGGTTAGTACCAGTGTTGCCTGAACGAGCGATGTAGAACTTCTCACAATCCTGTTCGAGAGTGTAAGTGTCCACACGTGGATCGTCAGCAACGAGACGACCGTTGATGAGCTTTTCAGATGTCCAAAGAACAGAGTAACCTGCATCGCTGCTGTCGAGCACGTAGATTACGAACTGAGAGTTCTTTGTGTCTTCAGCATTGTTGAAGAAACCTGCGATTGAAACAACGTCGCCAGCCTTGAAACCACCTTCTACAGCCACCTCAATGTTGTTGCCATTGAGCTGAGATTCAGTAGTGTAACCATTAGCGAGCTGAATACAATCAACGGCATCAGTGTTCGTGTGAATCTTTACAGACTTAAATACTGTAGTTCCACCGAGAGTGATACCTTCTGGTGCTGTTGCTGTGTGCTCATAACTTACAAGCACCTTAGCGTTAGCAACCATTGCCACAACGAAAAGGGCAATCATTGAGTAAATTTTTCTCATAGAGCTAAATAAAATAGGTTAGTAATAAATTTGTTTATAGTTTGATTTTACTCATTTGACACCCACTATACCGAAAAGTGGGTAAAAAGTTTGTACTATTTTTTGAAAAAAAATGTGCGACCTATACGATTAGAACTCCGTTCTTTTTTTTTTAGAACGCTACGCTCAAATTTTACTGCAATGTTTACTGCAATGTTTACTGCAATTTTATATTGAAGTTAAATTGAAGTTAAATTGAAGTTAAATTGAAGCCTCATTTGAGGAGCGATAGCGACGTTCAATATAATCAACCGTACAGGTTGAACTATTATCTCACCCCACAATCCACTTGCTCTTTGGCAGATAACTGAGCACCTTGATGAGAGCGTAAGCAGTGATGATCGTGAGGATTCCGATGGAGAGAATCTTGCATGGAGCAGGCCATGAGAGACCGACAAACACATTCTCGTAGAACCATGTCAGGAACATGATGTGGCAGAGATAAACGCCGTAACTCAGTCGCGAATAGTCCTTCACTATTGCAGGCAACGACTTAGGCTTCAATCGGAACAAGAGCAGGAAGATGCCGAGCGTCATCATGCCCACCGTGATGGTGTCGAAGTTCCATGTGAGTTCGTAGAATGGGAAGTACGACTCGTAGTTTTCAGCAGTAGGGATGTAATTGTGAATCATCCACATCACACCACCGCACGCACCGGCATAACCCACGATGGTGAGCAGCCAACCCGGCATTGCAAAACCCTTTTCAGCATCGTACAAGAACTTTCTTGCATAAGCACCGGCAAGCAGATAACCGAGGAAACCACTAAAATAATATAAGGTGTAATTTGGGTTCCAACTGCATTCGCCCCAAATCTCAGGCCACTTCAGACGGATGAGCGGTGCGCACATACTCACGATCCACAGACCGAGGAACACCTGCATCTCCCTTTTCGAAGCCCTTTCCACCCAAGGCGAAATGACAGGGATAAACAAGTAGATGCCGATGATCATATACACATACCACATGTGTCCGATGCGAGGGTTGAAGTTGACGAACAAGTAAGCAGCATTCTCAGCAAAGCTGTTCACATAGTCGCCAAAGCCGTCAAACCCCTCGTTCCACTTGCACGCAGTGTAAACCGAATAAACCAACGTCCATACGATGTAAGGCACCAGCACACGACTTGCACGCTTCATGTAGAACTCCTTCATGCCCATTCCCGCCTTCATCGGCAGGAGCAGGAAACCCGAAATCATCACGAAGAGCGGCACACTCGTTCTGCACGCCGTACCTATGATGGTAGCCCATGTCGCCTCACTCCTCCATGCCTCCATGTCGAGCCCCTCGAAGCCGTCAGCATAGAAATTCGAGATGTAGTAGCACTCGCACGAATGCACAACCAGCACCATGCAGCAAGCGATGCATCTGAGTATGTCTATTCCGTCGAAATGTTGATTCTTCATGGGTGGTTCTGATTAGTGTTAGATTTTACGTTGCAAAGATAATAATATTATTTTGATTTGGCAAGAGGAAGGAGGGGAAAAATGATGGGGGTAGCGAAAGATGATGATTTGGGTGGTTAATTGTGTGGTTGGTTATTTGAATGTTTGTAGAGTGATAACGGGTGTGTATTTTGTGTTAAAATGTGAGATTATGCACACGTTACCCCTCAAAACAGTCCATTTTATGCTTTTTCATTAATAAATGTCGTGTAAACGCTTGCGATTGCCATAAAATTTCTTATCTTTGCACACAAATTGGTATGGATTTATATAATTGGTTATGGTAATGTATAATGAAAAGAAGACGCGCGAGGCATTTGCAATACGTTTGCAGAATGCTCGAAAAATGCGTGGTCTATCTATTAAAGAATTGGCAAAACGCCTTGAAGGAGCCGTTTCTGCCACTGGTCTCGACAAGTACGAGAAGGGTTTGATGTTCCCACAATCATCAGCCACCCTTATCGCGTTGTCGCAGGTGCTCCAAATCCCAATAGGTGATCTTTTACGTCCAATTACTATGGAAATAGACACCAATAAGTTTGAGTTCCGCAAGCGTGCGAAACTTACCAAGACTGAAAAGGAACGAATCCTCCTTGTGGTAAAGAGCAAGATAGAAAAGTACCATGAAGTGGAGCAGATGCTCAATATGAAGGTGAAACATGACATCGACCTTTCGGATATGCAGATCTCTACTTCTGCTGATGCACGTTTGGCTGCAATCAAAGTTCGCAAACAGTGGAATCTTGGTTCTGCCCCAATCAACAATCCTTTCGTCCTCCTGGAAAACCACGGAGTGATGGTCATTGAGGTTGACGAACCTTCGAAGCTTTTCGATGGCACAAGCGGTAGTTTTGAAGGTACACCTATTATAATAATAAATAAGGGCAATTTTGACATCAACAATCCTATCGAAGAGCGTCGTCGCTTCACTACCTTCCACGAGTATGGCCATCAGGTGCTTAATATTCCAGAAGGCGTCGATAAGGAGGCCATGTGCGATGTGTTTGCCAACGAGATGCTGATTCCTTCAGATGTGTTCATTGCAGCGATTGGTGAGACTCGCAAGTCGATTTACCCTATCGAGATGAAGACCTTGCAGAAGGAGTATGGTATCAGCATTCGCGCCTTGATGATGAAGGCAAAGCAACTTGAAATCATTACCCCTAACTACTATCAGTGGTTTAATATCAAGTTGAACAAGTTTCCTGACTTGAAGGCTTACACGGACAAGTGCGAGACTGAGGTAGCGCACACCATCCGATTTGAGCAGATGATATACAGGGCACTTGGTACAGAAGTGATTACAGGCTCTAAGGCTGCCGAACTTCTCGGCATCACTGAGTCGGAACTTAATAACAACATAAATTTCGCATAGCCTATGGAGCTTATTGTGAACGATACTAACATACTCATCGACTTGGCCAACATCGGGCTTCTCGACCACTGTCGCAAGATGGACATCTCCTTCCACACGACCGACATAGTGATTGCGGAACTGAAGAATCCCAAGCAGAAAGAGCCGGTCGAACGCCTCATTCGCGATGGAGTGCTTCATGTGGACTCGTTCACTGGCCCTGAGGTCATGCAATTTGTTTTACTCTATACAGAATATTCCATGATTAGCAATCTCACACCGGTCGATTGTTCGGTTATGATTCTTGCCGAAAAGTACAAGTGCCGCCTTCTCACAAGCGACCAGAAGCTCAAGCGACATGCTCGTGACCGCCACATCGAAGCCAATGGTCTACTCTGGCTCACCGACAAGATGGTCGACGAAGATGTCGTAGAGCCAATCGCGATGATTGAGCACCTTCAGAAGTGGCTCGAAACAAACGAACGAGCACCACACAAGCACATTATGGAGAGAATTGATAAGTATTGGAAAGGGGTAAAGCGGTAAATAGGAAAGGTAAAAAGATTAATTAATGGGAATTAGCCGAAGCATACCCGAGCAATCGACATCCGAAAAGGCTGTTTGTTTTTGTCTCATAGATTATCAACATCTATGTGACAAAAATGACTTTAGCATGCTTACTGCAAATTATAACATAATAGCAACACAATCATTAGCCAAAACAATTCATGATGAGAAACTAAGAACGTACGTATTAGAAGCAATTAGATGTGAATCTAGAATAAAAAAACTTGGGGACAATTATGAAAACTACGATGAACAACTTAGTATTATGCAACATCAATCTGACGTCCAAAAAGAATGCAGAGAATACTATTCGAAAACATATGATTCTCCTAATTATTCGGAAACTACTTATTCTACTGATGTAGAAGAGCAGGTAAAGCAACTGAACGCTCGTCAACGTTGTATATTGGCATATTATATAGCTGTTGATAATAAGGTCTATTTTGATGAAAAAGATAATAACGTTACCCAAAAGGCAATTAAAGAAATACTTGTAACTATATTTGGCGGTTCTCAGTCTTCGTATAGTAATCTCATTGTGCCTGACTTCAATAATGCTACTACAAGAAAAGATATGGCAATTGTTGCAAAAACAATAAAGCTCATTTTCCCAAGAATTGCCAACGATATAATGATGGAACTAGATAATCTTGAAAAGGAATCATAAAAATTATAAAAAATACATGATTTTTTTACTTTTTAGGGTGAGGAACCAGGTTTAAACCAGGTCTCTCACCTTTATCTTTGCACTGAATTCAACGAGGGCGAGTATTTTCGAATACTACAACCTGAGCACGGGTGCCTTCTCCAGGACGAATTTGTTCCTATATCTCTGGATAGTGCAAGGACATTTTTTATAATCTTATAGATCACTAAAATATGATTAATAAGAAATCGATGGAACAGCCATTAAACAATCCATATTCGGCTGAACCAGTCATGCCAGACCTCCAGTCTGACATCCATTCCAACTACAAGTCACTTCTCCGTGCTCAGGAGGAGCGTGAGCAGTTGGCCAACCAGATTGTGCTTGATGCCATCAAGGAAGATGTGCAGGACAAAAGCACAGAAATCAATGCGACTCTCGCTGACTCAAAAGATGCGAGTAACGTGGTAAGTGCAATCATTCAGGACGAGATTCTCCGTGTGACAGACGGATTGCTCTCTGTGCCTGAATACCATCCACGTGCTAAGGCTGAACAGGTGGTGTGGCTCTTTGCCACCACCCACTGGAAGAAGCTCGACACACAGGAGTTCTTCGACTTTATCAACGATTGCTGCGACAAGGTAGGACTTCCTGACAAGTTCAAGCGCCAATATGCTTATATGGAACGTATTTACCAATCAGTCGCGTTTCGTATCGCACGCAGCAATAAGCGTTATGTGCCTTCGGACGAAGCGCGAATCAACTGCAAGAATGGCACGCTTGTTATAAAGGCTGATGGCACTAAGGAGTTCATGGAACACGATCCTGCTGACAAGCTTACCTATTGTCTTCCATACGCTTACGACCCAAATGCCGAGTGCCCTCTCTGGCATAAGTTCCTCGACCAGATGCTTCCTGAAACAAATGCACAGACTCTTCTTGCCGAATACATTGCTACGGGATTTGTCAAGGGACTCAAGATTGACAAGATGCTTGTGCTCTACGGTCGAGGTGCCAATGGCAAGTCTGTAGTGCTTGAAGTCATCACCAATCTTGTTGGTCGTCAGAACATCAGCAATGTTTCGCTTGATAGCCTAACAAACGATGACGTCAAGCGTATGATGATTGAGAATATGGTCTTTAATATCTCGCACGAGAGCAATCGTGATATTGATGCCTCAGTATTGAAGACATTGGTGTCGGGCGAACCGGTCGAAGGTCGTGTGCTCTATGTCGGTCCGCGTACAATCTATGTATATGGCAAGTTGATTACAAGTTTCAACATACTTCCAAAAGCAGAGAACACGCATGGATTCTACCGCCGATTCGTCATTATGCCATTCTTGGTTACAGTGACCGAAGATATGATGGACACGGAACTGTCGAAGAAACTTTGTGAGGAACTACCTGGTATCCTCAACTGGGTTCTTGCTACGATTCCGGACTTGATGTCAAGACGCGCTTTTACCAAGAGCCCTATGTGCGATGAGGCATTGCGCAAGTACGAGACCAATTCGGACTCAGTGCGCCTTTTCTTTTCAGTTTGTTGCGAATTGTCCAATTCTAATGCTGTAGGAAAAGATCTATATGACTCGTACAAAGGTTTCTGTGCCAATGAGTCAATGAAATATGTAGGTAAGCAGAATTTCTATACACGTCTCGAAACTATTTCGGGTGTTGTACGTGAAGAACGCGCAAAAGTGCCAACATTTAATATAAAGGTGGTTGACTATGAGAGCTGCAGATATTAATCCTCGTTACGATGTGGGAGTGCTTAACAGCATTCCCATCGATTCCGTAGTGTCGCGCTTTGCTGAGTTGAAACGTAAGGGTGCTCGGCTTGTCACCAAGTGCATCTGGCACGATGACCATGACCCTTCGCTCGTTCTGTATCAGAACAACCAGGAGAACCATGCATACTGCTTCACTTGCGCAAAACGTTATACTCCAATCGACTATGTAATGCAGAGCACAGGACTTGATTTCCTCGGTGCATGTGCTTGGATGGCAAGAGAGTTCAACTGTGGCATTATCGAAGGCTATGTGCCTCGTGTGTATGTGCCTAAGATACTCACGGCCAATCAGTCACGTCCTAAGGATGTGATTAGGTATACATATATCCCGATGGAGATTGTAGACGGTATGGTGTCTTGCGAGAGCTCATTTGTCAAGTGCTTGATGCGAGAATTTGATCCTAACAGAGTTGAGTTTCTTGTCGATGAGTACAAACTTGGATGCTATGAGTACAGCCATGAGTATTATGATGATGTGGTTTTTCCCTCGATAGATGAAAAGGGGAGAGTGCACAATCTCAAGTTGCAGAACTACTGCACAGATGTAGAGTCTGAGCACTTCTTCCATTCTCGCGACAAGCACTTTTGCTGGTTAGGTAAGATACTAGTTGAGAAGGGCATTCTGCCCAAGGATTCAGTATTTGACAATGACTGCATGTTTGGTGCGCATCTTCTTAACAAATATCCTTCTGACCCGGTAATCCTTGTCGAGAGTCCGAAGAATGCTATTGTTGGGGCGGCTATGTTCTCGGATGCGGTATGGATTGCAGCAGGGAACAAGGGGATGCTTAAATACGAAGTGCTCAAGTGCCTCAAAGGGCGCGATGTGATGGTCTATCCCGATCGTGACGCCATAGGTGAATGGACGCATGTCCTTTCGAGTGCAAAGATGCGTGCCTTGGCCAATTTTAAGGTGGGCAGTTTCTGCGAATTATTTGCTCCTCAAGGTGCAGCCAAGTATGATATTGCAGACTATATCCTGAGCCATTGATTTTGCATTGAATAGTTCTTTATGAGTTTTCGGATATCCTGCTATCACCATTAACATGCTGGTATATAGCAGGATATCTTTTATTTTATGAGTTTTGCCCTTCTCACTTCAAAAAGTATGTAAATAACAATACTGTTTCAAAAAGTTTTTTCTTTGAAAACTACAAAAACTCCTTTTGGATATGATAAGATGTTGAAATAAAGTAATATAAAACCTGGTTATCATGAGTCGAAAACTCTACAATATCTCCAAATTAAGGTATGTGGCATATCATACATGTCTATGAGGGTTACTAACCTTCCGCCCTGTGCCTTACTAACCTTCACCCTCTAAGCTTACTAACCTTCCGGCTTTTGTGCTTGGAATTTAGCTATATTTTCTCTCTAATAAAAATGTATATTTTATTAAAAATAATTGCGTAAATGTTTGGTTATTTGGAAATTATTTCGTATCTTTGTAGTGTAATTCAGAAGGGGTCCCGAAGGCTCTTGTGGGTTGCAGAGAAATATAAAATTAGTTTAAAAACAACACAAACACAAAAGAAAATTATGATTGATTATTCACTTACGATGAAGGGAAATCCGTCAGATCCTGCTGCAGCTAAACGCGCGTATGCCCAGGTACAGATTAAGGAAACTTACGATCTTGACAAGTTGTCGAAGCACATCGCGATGCACGGTTCGGTATGGACTGAGGATATCGTGGCTGGTGTGGTGAAGAAGTTCTGCAAGTGTGTCGAAGAACTTATCATCGGCGGCTGTAAGGTGGAGTTGGGCGACCTCGGTGCGTTCTATCCAGCTGTGTCGTCGATTGGTGCTCGAACCTATGAGGATTTCAACCCTGCTAACAACATCAAGAAGGTGCGTGCCAACTTCTCACGAGGCGAGAAGTTTAAGAACCTCAGAAATTCGGATCTTCCTGTCGAGTTCAATCTTGTGCTTACTCGAAACGAGCAGGCTAAGGCTAAGAAGGAGGTTTATAAGTAGGACGAGAGAGAAATGCAACTACCTATAATCCTCTCGGATTGCAACTAAAGCTTGGTGGTGCCACCGGTGTCTGTCATTCGGATGCTGGTGGCATTTGTTATACTTGCTCTCGTTCGGCAGGTTTGGGGATGTATTTGCAGAGGATGAGGATGATGGCGAGGAGGGAGTAGTAGAGGGTGATTTCGGGGAGGGAGAATGTGTGGTTGATGGTGCTGTGGGGAAGGTGGGAGATGAATTTTGCTATGCTTAGGATGCTGCCGCTTGTGGAGAGGAGCAGGTGGGTTATCGGACTCCATGCGAAGGTGATGAGCCAGATGGATAGGACGGCATAGAGCAGGTAGGTCAGGGTGGTGGCGATGATATTAGTGAATACGGACATGAGGGCAATGGTGCCGAACGTGTGCGACACTATAGGTAGGGTGAAGAGGGTGCATGCGAAAGTGATGCAGACGGTGGAATAGATGAACTTGTCTACGAAGGTGTAGCTGTCGTAAAGGTTGATGAGTGGTATGCCCACAAGGTAGATGGCGAGCATCGAAATGTAGGAGAGTTGGAACCCAACATGGAAGATAAGTAGCGGATTGATGAGCAGCATCACCAGTGCCGAAAAAGCGAGTCCGTTGAGTGAAATAATCTCGTTGGTATGCAGTTTTCCGATGATAAGAATTGTACACATTATGATCGCTCGGGCCAGTGATGGAGGCATGCCCGAAACGAATGCATATGCCCACAAAACGATGATGGTGAGGACCTGCGAAATCCAGTTCCACGGATAGATGATGAGGCGCGAAAGGAACACTATCTGCAGTATGATGTATATGACAGAAATATGAAATCCTGAGAGTGCGAGTATGTGCGAAATGCCCGATCGGGAGAAGTCTGTTTTGATGTCTTTCGATATGTTTGATTTCTCTCCGATGGTGATTGCTTCGATGAGAGCACCCTCGTCGCCGGTGATTCCGTGAGAGCGGAAAGCATGCGAAATGGATTGCTGCACATGGTGGGCGGCAGACAGTTTGAAACTGTTGTTATCGTAGATTGAATATCTCCATTTGTCGCCATATTCCTTCTGCGCCGAATGTATGGAATGAGATGTGATGATGAGGCCTAAGATAAGGAATATGAGGTTCTGGGAGATGGTGCGTAATGGAGTGTCAAGCTTCTTTTTCAAGCAGTAGAAATACCCTAAACCAACAATCAAACTAACTACCGATATAACAATGAGCGACAGATAATTATCAAATTTAACCACATCGTATATATAGGTAGACAAAAACATCCCGCAGAGGAGCGGGATGAATATATAGAGTAGGGGATATCGGTGGAAAGAAAGCATAGGGTTTAGAGTTCTGCTTCCTTGAGTCGTTCGGCGTTTTCGGCAACGATAAGGTGGTCGATACAGTCCTGAATGTCACCATCCATGAAAGCACCAAGATTGTAGATGGTATAGTTGATGCGATGGTCGGTGATACGACCCTGAGGATAGTTGTAAGTACGGATCTTGGCAGAACGGTCACCAGTGGAAACCATAGTCTTACGACGTGAGGCAATATCATCGATATACTTCTGATGCTCCTTGTCGTAGATGTAAGTACGCAGACGAGCAAGAGCACGTTCTTTGTTCTTAGGCTGGTCACGAGTCTCGGTACACTCGATAAGGATTTCTTCGGTCTCACCAGTATTTGGGTTCTTCCACATATAACGGGCACGAACACCCGACTCCACCTTGTTTACGTTCTGACCGCCAGCACCAGAAGAACGGAATGTGTCCCACTTGATTTCGCCTTCGTTGATCTGAACATCGAATGCCTCTGCTTCAGGAAGGACAGCAACGGTAGATGCTGATGTGTGGACACGACCTTGGGTTTCGGTGGCAGGAACTCGCTGAACACGGTGAACTCCCGACTCGTACTTCATCGTTCCGTACACGTTCTCGCCTGTGATGTTTGCAACGATTTCCTTGTAACCGCCACTTGCACCTTCGGAGAAAGACGATACGGTGAGTTTCCAACCCTTGATTTCGCAATACTTGGAGTACATGCGGAAGAGGTCGCCTGCAAAGAGGGCTGCCTCGTCGCCACCAGTACCGCCACGGATTTCGAGGGTGACATTCTTGGAATCTTCAGGGTCGGCAGGGATGAGGAGGAGTTTGATTTCTTCTTCGAGTTCGGGGATGCGCTTTTCGTTGGCGGCAATCTCCTCGCGAGCCATTTCCTTCATGTCGGGATCATCTTCCATGGAGAAGAGTTCCTTTGCTTCCTGGAGTCCGTTGATACAGTTGATGTATTCCTTGCGGGCATTCATGATGT
>DCIW01000176.1 GCA_002317225.1 Prevotellaceae bacterium UBA1716
GCCCTCGTTCGGGAATACAAAAGCACCATATACACGGTGTGCATGATGTTTTCCGAAGATCCCGACGAGGTGGACGATATGGTTCAGGAGGCGTTGATAACTCTATGGAAGGGTTTTATGACGCTTACCAGCAGGGAGTATCTGAAGTCTTGGGTTTGGAAAGTGACTATGAACTCGTGTATCTCTTACGATCGCAAGAAGAAACATAAGAAGGAAGAGTGTCCGCTTACTCCAGCACACGAAAACCTTATGAACACAGACGATGTTCGAGGCACTCAAATCAAGATGCTTTACGACCGTATCCACCTTCTCCAACCATTCGACCGTGCCATCGTGATGCTTTGGCTTGATGGTATGCCATACGAGGAGATTGGACAGATCATGGGTATTTCGACCAAGAATGTGTCTGTGAGATTATTCAGAATTAAAGAAGAACTTAAAAACAAGAAGTAATATGGAAACTAATAATACAGTAACTCCAAACAAGGAAAATATCGAGAGTGCAGAACTCCTGGAAATGCGTCAGCAGATGGCTGAACTCAAGTCTCAGCTTGACGAACAGCTTCAGCTTAATGAAGTTAATCTTCGAAAGAATATAATGAAGAAGACCAATAGCATCAATAGTTTTGGTTCTTGGATGCTGTTCGGGGGAATATTAACTGCGATTTTATTTCCATTTGTATTCCATCGCATTTATGACTTTTCAATAGCATGCTGTCTTGCGACTTCTATACTTTGTATAGTGGATGCATGTCATGACTATTATTCTGCTCACCGTATTTCGAAGTCAAAGATTTCGAGTGGTAATGTAAAGGAGAATATTGAAACGCTCATAAGCATGAAGAAGAATAACAAGACTGCTTTTGTTGTAGGTCTTTTTTGTATCGTTCCTTTGTTCTTCTGGTGGGGATATGAAATTATGAATACACCATACTTTGATGAAATGGGAATAAATATTGAAATCGCAAAGTATAGTCTTATTGGTTCTTTATTAGTAGGATCTGTAATAGGCGGTATTTTTGCTGTAAAACTTTATAAAAAGCAGCAAAAGAATATTTCGGAGATGATTGATATGATTAGTGAAACAAAATAAATATTTAGACTTATGAAAAAGATTATTATCGCTTTGTTCGCTCTTATGGGCATATGTGAGTCGCAGGCTCAGATTCTTTACAAAATCAGTGGAAACGATTTGAAGGATGCTTCGTACATCTTGGGTACTTATCATCTTGAGGATTCGAAGTATGTGGATAAGATTCCGGGTGCTAAAGAGGCAGTGAATGCTTGTCAGCAGGTGTATGGCGAATTGCCTTTTGATGATATGTTAAACCCTGATTCATTGGCACTTATGTCAAATGAGTTGAGACTTCCGGAAGGTAAGACTATCAAGGATATTCTTACAGCAGAGCAATTTTCTCGCCTCGATAAGTTTGTTGAGAAGGAAGTGGGCATGGCACTCTCCAATCCTATGCTTTACGGACAGATGGGTGGCATGACTCCTGCTGCTTTGAACAACACATTGACAGTGCTTATGTTCATGAAGAAGTCGCAGGGACAGATTAATCCACAGGATGGTCTTGACAACTATTTCCAGAAGGTGGCAAAAGCGGCAGGCAAACCAGTTCTTGGTTTTGAAACTACATCATACCAGGTTGATGTGCTTTTCCACAGTTCTACAATGGAGCGTCAGATTGAGCAACTCATGTGTCTTGTTGATAATAGCGATATCTATTCTGAAATGTCCGATAAGCTTATCGATGCATATCATTCGCAGGATATGGAAGAAATCACAAAGGTTATGGATATGAAACTCAACAGCTCGTGCGATGATACGCAAGAGGAAAAAGATCGTCTCATCACAAACCGTAACCTCAACTGGGTTAAGCTTATGCCTGCCATCATGAAGGACAAGTCAACATTCTTTGCTGTTGGTGCAGGTCATCTCGGTGGTGAAAAGGGTGTGCTTCAGCTTCTCAAGAATGCTGGATATACAGTTGAAGGTGTGAAGTAATACACTCATATCGTTTGATTGCTCAATCGTGGATAATTCTCTATAAAAAAATACATTCCTTTTCGTAATATCTACTTATCTTTTCTCAACTTGATCAGTAAGAGTTTAGGTGTTTCGAAGATTACGATTACTTTATGTTTCAATAAAAATAAGCAGAAAACTTGCCGGTATCGGAAAAAAGTGATATATTTGCACCATATTTAGCAAAGAAAACTTGCCGATAATGAATTATATCTCAGTTAGCGAGTATGCCCGTTTGCATGATTTGAATGAGCGTACAGTAAGAAACTATTGTAGTCAGGGAAAGTTGGAAGGAGCTTTTCTGACTGGTAAAACATGGAATATTCCGGAAGATGCGGTGGTAGTGAAGCACTCTCGGACAAGGAAGGAAATGCCTCTGTTGAAGATGCTTCGTGAACAAAAAGCAATGCGAATGAAGGGGGGGGTATACCATCGGACACAAATAGACCTTACATATAATTCAAACCATATAGAAGGAAGCAAGTTGACTCATGAGCAGACACGCCACATATTTGAAACCAATACAATAGGAATAACAGATGAAACTGTGCGAGTGGACGATATTGTGGAGACAATAAACCATTTCCGTTGTATTGACAGCATCATTGATCATGCAACGGACAGACTTACGGAGGCATATATTAAAGAACTTCACCAAACTCTGAAGATAGGAACTCAAGATTTACTGAAGGATTGGTTCCGTGTGGGTGATTACAAACTGCTGCCTAATGAGGTGGGAGGAAAGAATACTTGTGAACCGGAGAATGTCCACAAAGAAATGAGTGCGTTACTAAAGGAGTACAATGGAAAGAAATGCAAGTCTCTGGATGATATACTCGACTTTCATAAGCGTTTTGAAGATATTCATCCATTTCAAGACGGTAACGGAAGAGTAGGAAGATTGGTAATGTTCAAAGAATGTCTCAACAATGGCATTGTACCATTTATTATCACAGAAGAATTGCGTTTATTCTACTATCGTGGCCTACAAGAATGGCCCACAGTTCCAGGTTTTCTTCGTGACACATGCTTGACAGCACAAGACAATTATAAATCTCTGCTTGATTACTTTCGAATAAAGTATTAGGCGTTTATTTGTTATGCCTTCAACTCTAATACAGTATCAAAGTCGGCAACGGATTGGTTCTGACCTATGCCACCAATGCGGAAACCGTCGGAAGTGGTTTCGCAGAAGACATACTTGCGGTTATCGATGGAGATGAGGACATCGGCAAGGTCGTCCTGATCTTGTAGGAAAGACTTCCAGCGTTGGTCGTATTCGATACAGATGGCAGCATGTTCGAGTTTCTGGGACATCATGAAGAGGACATTGTAGCCCATAACGTGGAAGAGAGAGGCTGCAAGGAACGATTTGCAGTCGCAATCGCCATGACGATCGAAGAGGGTTTCGTCTGGGAAGCGAACATATTGGGAGGATTTGTTTATTTCCGAGCAATCATAATCGTGAATGTACTTGATGTTCGGTTCTTGTACGAAGTCGAGCACAAACTGAAGCTTGTCCATCTCCCCAATTCCGTTATGACTGCATTGGCGATTGATGTACTTCACAATTTCTGCCACATTCTTTATTGTGCGAGGATGACTCTGCATGTATTCGTACATAGTGCGGAGATTGTCCACATTATCCTTGTTAGGATTGGGAATGAAGTAAGGATTTGCCTCACGCAACTGCTTGATTTCATCGGTATTAAAAGATAATTGCAAGTGGCCTTTCAACTTTATCTTTCTTGCACTATCAAGCGACCAACTATATACGATTTGCTTCTTCTCACCAAACAAGGACGAGTCGGTAGAAGTGCCGTTTGCTTGTGCAAGCTTCTTTTTCAGGTTGTTGATAACAACAAACTGATAGGCAATTACAGCGAAAAGTGCGATAATCAATCCAGTCATAAGAGTGTATTTCTTGTATTAAGTGGTTAGTTTCTGTATTCCTTTTCTTCCCCAAACGAGCACAAAAGCAAAGAGCATTCGGGTGGAGACTACCCAAAAGGCAGAGATGCCGGTGAGGGCAAACACGATGGTATCTTCAAGTAAGGAGTGGTTCATTATCAAGTGATAATTGACATCATTTCCCTCTTCTTTTGTTATCAAACCTTTCTCTGCAAGATCCATCATTACTGCCGAACCATAACTGATTCCCAACACATTACCCACAAGCCACATATAAGCAGCTTGGTCTGGCAATCCAAAGAATCGCATTAGTGGAGAAAGGAAGCGCGAGAGCAAAGGAAGGAGTTTGTAAACTTCAATCAATCGTTGGATAACCATAAGTACATAGATGATAATGAATACCATCACCACCATCTTCACTTGTGATTGTGCCCAAGTGGTCAACACTTGAGCGAAACTACTATCGGGAGCCGCTCCCACATAGAGGTAGTTGCTATTCATCTCAGGCAGAACAAGGTTGAGGTAGATAGCACAAACGAATGCCATCACAAGTCGAATAACCGCCATCAACCAAAACGAAGAACCTGTCTTCTTATTCACAGCACACTCCATCGGGAGAGCATGACAGATAGCAATCATTATACCTACTATTGTGGCTTGCCTCAGAGTCAATTGGATTGACATCATTGCAGTTATTCCCGCATACGTTCCTGCAGCAGCACCAGAGATGAATATGACTGCTGATGAACCAGGTAATCCTAAGTATTGGAATACAGGATTAAGATATCCCGCTATCCAAGCCAAGATGCCAAAATGCTGCAACAACGCAACAGCCAATGATATAGGTATCATCAGCTTCATTAACCAAGAAGCACTCTTCCAGGTAGAAGGAAGAGCGGAGAATAGTAGTTGTTTTAGCATGAGAGAGGTCTTAAGGAGTGAAAAGTGAAAAACAAAAAGTGAAAAATTTCCTACCGGATCTGTTATCCCATCCGGATGGGTATACTACAGCGGTAGCAAATTTTTCACTTTTCACTCTTCACTTTTCACTTAAAAAGTTCTTATGTGAACTTTTTACTTAACTTCCCAAATATCGTTAGTTTCAAGGAGTTCAGCAAAGTTGTGATACTTCTTTGCAGCCTTAACTTCTTCAATCTGAGCAGTTACTGAATCATCGTAAGTAGGAGCGTCAACATCGCGGATAACACCGAGAGCAACAGGCCACTCCATTTCAGCAAGCTTGAGTTGGAGAGTGTTGTCCTCACACTTAGCATCGTGAACGAGCACGTCTGCTTCTGTGTAACCATCCTCACCGAGCTTGACAACCTTAACACCGAAACCTTCCTGAACGATACCGTATTCGTTGTCCTTACCGAAAATCATCTTCTCACCATGCTTGAGGAAGATAGCATTCTCAGCACGACCTTCCTTTGAATAAACTGCATCGTGACAACCATTGTTGAAGATAACACAGTTCTGGAGAATCTCACAAACTGCAGCACCCTTGTGGTTGTAAGCTGCCTTGAGGATTTCTACAGTACCAGGAGCATCTGTCGCAACGGCACGAGCAAAGAAGTGACCACGAGCACCGAAGCAGAGTTCTGCTGGACGGAATGGGTCTTCAACTGTTCCGTAAGGTGATGACTTAGATACGAATCCACGAGGAGATGTAGGTGAATACTGACCCTTAGTAAGACCGTAGATACGGTTGTTGAGAAGGATCATATTGAGGTTGATGTTACGACGATTTGCATGGATGAAGTGGTTACCACCAATTGCAAGACCGTCACCATCACCTGAAACCTGCCATACTGTAAGGTCTGGGTTAGCAACCTTTGCACCTGTAGCGATAGCTGCAGAACGACCGTGGATTGTGTTCATACCATAAGTTGCCATATAGTGTGGCAAACGGCTTGAACAACCGATACCTGAAATTACTGCTGTATTGTTTGGAGCAACGCCGATTTCTGCCATTGCCTTATGCAGAGATGCGAGGAAGAAGTGATCTCCACAACCAGGACACCAACGTGGCTGTCCCTTCTTGAAATCTTGAGCTGTATATGCCATAATGAATGTCCTTTCTTTTACTTGTTAATAATAGCGCTGAATGCTTCAACCAACTCTTCAACGATGAATGGTTGGCCCTTAACTTCGTTGTACTGTTCTGGTACGAAACCATCAACCTTCATGCGGAGATAACCTGCGAGCTGACCCATATTCTGCTCAGCAACAACTACCTTCTTGTACTTAGTGAGCACTTCAGCAGTATTTGCTGGGAGTGGGTTGAGATACTTGAACTGAGCCATAGCAACCTTCTTGCCTGCAGCACGCATTTCGTCCATTGCAGCGTGGAGGTGTCCGTATGTAGAACCGAAACCTACGATGAGGAGGTCTGCATCGTCCTTATCACCAAGAACTTCAAGGTCTGGAACTACGATATTGTCAATCTTAGCCTGACGCTTGCGAGTCATAAGGTCATGGTTCTCAGGATTTGTTGAGATAGCACCTGTCTTGTCATCCTTTTCAAGACCACCAAGGATATGCTCAAAACCTTCACGACCAGGAACTGCCCAATAGCGAGTACCATTTTCAGTACGCATATATGGAGTCCAAGTGCCCTTCAAGTCTTCAGGAACGTATGGAGGATTGATGCTGTCCATCTCTGCAAGGTTAGGAAGCTTGAATGCTGCAGAACCATTTGCGATATAAGCATCTGTGAGAAGTACAACTGGAGTCATGTGCTCGAGAGCAATCTTAGCTGCATCGTAAGCTGCATAGAAACAGTCTGTTGGAGATGTAGCAGCGATTACTGGCATTGGGCTTTCACCATTACGACCATAGAGAGCCTGGAGAAGGTCAGTCTGCTCAGACTTTGTTGGAAGACCTGTAGCAGGACCACCACGCTGAACATCAAGAACTACGAGTGGAAGTTCCATGATAACTGCGAGGTTCATTGCCTCAGACTTCAAACAGATACCAGGACCTGAAGTTGAAGTAACTGCGAGAGCACCAGCAAATGCTGCTCCGAGAGAAGAAGCACAACCAGCGATTTCGTCCTCACACTGTACTGTAGTTACACCGAGTGACTTATGCTTTGAGAGTTCATGAAGAACGTCTGTTGCAGGCGTGATAGGGTAAGAACCGAGGAAGAGCTTAAGACCAGCCTGCTCTGCTGCTGCGATGAAACCGTATGCAGTTGCCTTGTTACCTGTGATATCCATGTAACGTCCTGGCACCTTGTTCTTTGTCTCAATACGATATACGTTTGCAACACTTGAGTGAGTGTTGTGACCATAGTCATAACCTGCCTGAATAACCTTGATATTAGCCTCAGCTACACCTGGCTTCTTAGCGAACTTCTCCTTGAGGAAGTTGAACGCGATGTCGAGATCACGGTCGAAAAGCCAACAAACAAGACCGAGGGCAAACATATTACGGCACTTCAACATTGCCTTAACATCCATACCTGAGTCAGCAAGACAATCCTTTACCATCTTAGTGATAGGACAAGCGATTACGCGGTCTGGGTCGATACCCATTTCACCAAGATAATCCTCTGTTGCAAATGCTGCCTTCTTCAAGTCTGCAGGACCGAATGAGTCAGTATCGATGATGATTGCTGCACCTGGCTTAGCATACTTGTACTGAGTCTTAAGTGCTGCTGCGTTCATTGCTACAAGAACATCGCACTTATCACCAGGAGTATATACTACATCTGCACCGATGTGAACCTGGAAACCAGATACACCAGTGAGCGAACCTTGTGGGGCACGGATATCTGCTGGATAGTCAGGGAATGTACTGATTGAATTACCTACAGTTGCTGAAACTGTAGAGAAGATGTTTCCGGCGAGCTGCATACCGTCACCAGAGTCTCCTGAAAAGCGAACTGCTACTTCGGCGAGTTCTTTAACTTCTAATGTTTCTGCCATAATGATAGAAATTATTATCTCTTTACTCTTAAATTTGCTGCAAAAGTACGAAGAATTATCAAAATGACAAAGATTTTATCATGAAAACTGCATTGTGTTGTCGCATTATATGTGTACCTATTTAAAAAAAGGTGTAAATGTTTTGCAAATGACACAAAGTTGTGCTAACTTTGCACAGATTTTGCAAATACCAAGTGCCACACCAAACGGTAAATGGTAAATGATTAAATAGTAAATAACATGATTTCGTATACAACTGACGGTGTGAAGATGCCCAAAATACGTCGCCGAGAAATCTCTGCGTGGGTAAAAGCTGTGGCTGCATCCTATGGCAAGAAAGTGGGTGATATTGGTTACATCTTTTGTGATGACGAGAAGATTCTCGAAGTAAACAAGCAGTATCTTCAGCATGACTATTACACCGACATCATCACATTCGACTATTGTGAGGATTTTGCCATGATGGGCAAGCCAAACACAATTGCTGGTGACCTCTTCATCAGCCTTGATACTGTAAGGACAAACTCCGAACAGCAAGGCACCACCTACGAAGAGGAACTTCATCGTGTCATCATCCATGGTATCCTCCACCTTTGTGGCATTAACGATAAAGGTCCTGGTGAACGCGAAATTATGGAAGCAGCAGAGAACAAGGCATTGAAATTAATTAAAAATTAAGAATTCAAAATTCAAAATGTATAGAGCCTTTGGTTCATTAAATGCTAATTTTGCATTTTGAATTATGAATTTTGCATTTAACAAATATGGAATACAATTTTAGAGAAATCGAACAGAAGTGGCAGAAGGCTTGGGTAGAGAACAAGACTTATAAGGTCACTGAAGATGAAAACAAGAAGAAGTTTTATGTACTCAACATGTTTCCTTATCCATCAGGAGCAGGTCTTCATGTTGGTCACCCACTCGGATATATCGCATCAGATATCTATGCTCGTGCAAAGCGTCTCCAGGGATATAATGTTCTCAACCCAATGGGTTATGATGCTTACGGACTTCCAGCAGAGCAGTACGCTATTCAGACAGGTCAGCATCCTGAAGTAACAACATTCGCAAATATCAACCGTTATCGCGAACAGCTTGACAAGATTGGTTTCTGCTTCGACTGGGATCGTGAGGTTCGTACTTGTGCTCCAGGTTATTATCATTGGACTCAGTGGGCATTCCAGAAGATGTTCAACTCATTCTTCTGCAATGCTTGTCAGAAGGCTCAGCCTATCGAAGACCTTATCAAGCATTTCGAAGAAAAGGGTACAGAAGGTCTTAATGTAGCAGAAAGCGAACACCTTGAGTTTACTGCTGCTGAGTGGAATGCAATGGACGAAAAGCAAAAGTCTGACACATTGATGAACTATCGTATCGCTTTCATGGGCGAAACTATGGTAAACTGGTGTGCTGGTCTTGGTACTGTACTTGCAAATGATGAGGTAGTTGATGGTGTCAGTGTTCGTGGTGGTTTCCCAGTAGAGCAGAAGAAGATGCGTCAGTGGTGCCTCCGTGTAAGTGCTTACTCACAGAGACTTCTTGATGGTCTTGAGACTATTCAGTGGAGTGATTCAATTAAGGAAACTCAGAAGAACTGGATTGGTCGCAGTGAGGGTACAGAAGTTGAGTTTAAGGTAGCGGACTCCGACGAGTCCTTCACAATCTTTACAACTCGTGCAGATACTATGTTCGGTGTTACTTTCATGGTTCTTGCACCTGAAAGTGAACTCGTTGACAAACTCACAACTGCAGAACAGAAGGAAGCAGTTGAGGCATACGTTAAGTATGTTAAGGGTCGTACTGAACGTGAGCGTATGATTGACCACAAGGTGACTGGTGTCTTCTCTGGTTCATACGCTATCAACCCATTCACAGGCGAAAAGAATCCTATCTGGATTTCAGAATATGTACTTGCAGGTTATGGTACAGGTGCTATCATGGCGGTTCCTGCTCACGACTCTCGTGACTATGCTTTTGCTAAGCACTTCGATCTTCCAATCGTACCACTTATCGAAGGTGCTGACGTAAGCGAAGAGAGCTATGATGCTAAGGAAGGTATCGTAAGCAACTCACCTGCTGAAGGTAAGGCTGCAGTTGAATATGATGGTGAGGCACTTGTGCTTAATGGTCTTACTGTTAAGGAGGCTATCGCTGCTACAAAGAAGTTCGTGAAAGCACATCATATTGGTCGTGTTAAGGTGAACTATCGTCTTCGTGATGCTATCTTCTCTCGTCAGCGTTATTGGGGCGAACCATTCCCAGTATATTATAAGAATGGCATTCCAACAATGATTCCTGAAGAATGTCTCCCTATCGAACTTCCACAGGTTGATAAGTTCCTCCCTACTGAAACTGGTGAACCACCACTCGGAAATGCTACCGTTTGGGCTTGGGATGAGACTAACAAGAAGATTGTTGAGAACTCAAAGATTGACAACGTTACTGTATTCCCAATTGAACTCTATACAATGCCAGGTTTTGCAGGTTCTTCTGCATATTATCTCCGCTATATGGATCCACAGAACGATAAGGCACTTCTCTCAGAGCAAGCTGCTCAGTATTGGCAGAATGTAGACCTTTATGTTGGTGGTTCAGAGCACGCAACAGGTCACCTTATCTACTCTCGTTTCTGGAATAAGTTCCTTTTCGACCTCGGTGTTAGTGTTAAGGAAGAACCATTCCAGAAGCTTATCAATCAGGGTATGATTCAGGGGCGCAGTAACTTCGTATATCGTATCAAGGATACTAATACCTTCGTTTCTCTTGATAAGAAGGAAGGTTATGATGTGACTCCAATCCACGTTGATGTAAATATCGTAAGTGCAGATGTTCTTGATGTTGAGGCATTCAAGGCTTGGCGTCCTGAATACGCAACAGCAGAGTTCATCCTTAACGACGAAGGTAAGTATGTTTGTGGTTGGGCAGTTGAAAAGATGTCAAAGTCTATGTTCAACGTGGTTAACCCAGATATGATTGTTGAGAAGTTTGGTGCTGACACTCTCCGTCTCTATGAAATGTTCCTCGGTCCTGTAGAACAGTCTAAGCCTTGGGATACAAATGGTATTGATGGTTGTCACCGCTTCCTCAAGAAGTTCTGGAACTACATGACTGCCGACAGCACAGATGCTCCTGCTTCGAAGGCTGAACTCAAGGCACTTCACACTCTTATCAAGAAAGTGACTGGTGATATCGAAGCATTCTCTTATAATACTTCTATCGCTGCATTCATGATTTGTCTTAACGAACTTACAAAGCTCAAGAGCACAAGTCGTGAGGTTAAGGAAGCACTCGTTGTTCTTATCGCTCCATTCTGTCCACACCTTGCTGAAGAACTCTACGAGCAGCTTGGTCACACAACTACAGTTTGTGATGCTCCATGGCCAGCATTCAACGAGGATTACCTCAAGGAAGACTCTGTTAAGATGATGGTTGCATTCAACGGTAAGGCTCGTTTCCCACTCGAGTTCCCTGCTGGTGTTAGCAAGGAAGATGCAGAGAAGGCTGCACTTGAGAATCCACAGTCAGCCAAGTGGATGGAAGGAATGCAGGTTGCTAAAGTCATCGTCGTTCCTGGTAAGATGATTAACATTGTACTCAAGAAGTAACCCCAGCCCCTAACCCCGCCCCTTTCCCCTAAAGGGGGAAGGGAGTTAGTTACTGGGATAAACTTGGTTTAATAATATGAATAACAAAAAGAATACAACCTCTAAAACGGTATCTACTCCCCTTGCCTCTTTAGGGGAAAGGGGTTGGGGAAAAGGGGCTGTTTCCGAACTCAAAGATTATTTCTTCATATCTATAGGCGTAATTCTTTATGCTTTAGGAGTTACTGCCTTTATGCTTCCGTATGGATTGACTACAGGTGGTGTTGCGGGTATTTCATCTATAGTCTATTATGTTACGGGTATTGAGGTACAGGTGACTTATGTATTCATAAATATCTGTTTCCTTATTGCTGCCATAAAGGTTCTTGGACTTAGATTCTGCATGAAGACCATATATGCAGTATTCTTTATGACCTTTGTGTTGTGGTTGCTTCAGCGAATCATTGAAGTGCCAGATCCTGAGCATGCAGGTGCTATGATGCTTCCTAAACTGATAGGTCCTGAAGCACACTTCATGGCTTGTGTTCTTGGAGCAATCATCGAAGGTATTGGACTTACTTTCTGCTTTGAAAATAACGGTTCGACAGGAGGTACGGATATTATTGCTGCTATAGTAAATAAGTTCAAACCAATGTCACTTGGTTCAGTGATAATGGCATGTGATGTTGTCATCATTTCGAGCTGTTATTTCATTTTCCACGATTGGTTCCGTGTTATCTATGGTTTTGTGATGCTTTTCATTTGCTCAATGACCCTTGACTATTGCATTCGCAGACAGCATCAGACAGTTCAGTTCATGATATTCTCACGAAATCCTAATGGTATAGCAGACGAACTCACTAAGGCAGGACATGGTGTAACGATGCTTTCGGGTGAAGGATGGTACACACATACTGATAGAGATGTGATTCTTTGTATTGTCCGTGGTCGTGAGAAGTCTATGATTCAACGCCTCATCAAACGAATTGACCCATACGCATTTGTGTCTATGAGTGATGCAAATTCAGTTTGGGGTACAGGATTTGATAGCATGAAGGTGTCGGAAAAGAAGAATGAAAAGAAGCGTATCCTTGTTTGTGCCACAAATAATATTGTGAAGATTGAAGACGCACAAAAGATTCTTGGCGACAAGTATGATGTCCGTTCGCTCCACCAGATAGGCTGCGACACAAGAAAAGAAGCTTATAGCGGAATCTTTGACAAGTCTCCTGAGGATAGAGTTTCATTCGTCAAACGATACTTTGGTTTTGATACATTCTATGCTACTCGCGAAGGTCAAGTGATTTATGTAGATGGCAATTATGACCGACCAAAGTACGACATTCAGAAGTTTGACAATGTTGAGTCTCTCAAGCAATTCCTTGAAAACAAGAAATAATAATGAACAATAAGAAATATAAATACACAGAGCAGGAGGCTTGCATAAAGCTTTCTGCTCTGTGTGCTTCTGCCGAATATTGTGAATACGATTTGCGAAAGAAGATGAGGAATTGGGTGCTGAGTGTAGGCGAAAACGAAGACGAAAGCGAAAGGGCTAAAGATAGGGTAATAGCTAAACTCCGTAAGGAGAAGTTCATCGATGATGAACGCTATGCACATGCTTTTGTTCGTGACAAGTTTCGGTACAACCATTGGGGTAGAGTGCGTATCAAGCAGGAATTACGAATGCGTAAGATAGATGCCAACATAATAGAGGAAGCACTTGAAGAGATTCCTGAAGAGGACAATCTCGATACCCTGCGTAACCTTATTAATAATAAAAGGAAATCGGTTAAGGGAAAGTCCGACTACGAAATCCGTTGCAAACTCATCCGCTTTGCTCTTGGAAGAGGTTTCCAGATGGATGATATAATAAAAGTGGTGGGCGATGTTGACTGATGACTTTCTCGATTTTCTCTTCCCTCGCTTTTGCGTCATTTGCGGCAAGCGACTGAGTACACAAGAAAAACACTTGTGCCTCTCTTGCTATACGCATTTGCCACGCACAAATTACCATCTTGCAGAACATAGCGAACTCGAAAAAAACTTTTGGGGATGGGGCAAAGAGATGCCAATAGAAAAAGCGGTTTCGTTTTTCATGTATAACGATGCAAACAAAGAAATTCTCATCCAACTCAAATACAAGAGAAACCCACAGATAGGCACTTATATGGCATCCCAATTTGCCAAAGAAATCAAAAATGACAACAGCACATTTTTTGATGACATAGACATTATAGTCCCTATCCCACTCCACTGGATGAGAATGATAAAGCGAAGTTACAATCAGAGTTATTACGTTGCAAAAGGTATCAGTCGTGAAACAAGAATTCCTATCTGCACAAAAGCCGTCAAACGAATCCTCAACAACAAATCCCAAACCCTTATGCAGCGAAATGAGCGACAAGACAATGTGAAGGGAATATTTCGTCTTGTAAAACCCGAACTGCTCGCAGGCAAGCATATTCTCATTGTTGATGATGTTACTACTACCGGTTCAACAATCATGTCATGTGCAAAAGAAATTGCCAAGGCACAAAACACAAAAGTGTCCATCCTCACCCTTGCTATGGCGGGACAGACACTTATTCCATCAGACGATTCCGACATTTTACCAAATGTAAAGATTACAAAAGAGGTATTATCGAAATTGTAGTATTTGTTTATTGTTTAATCAATAATTTGCAACTTGACCTTACATTCTTACTGTTTCATCTTAAATGCCATTGCATAAAGCTTCATCTGCTTCAACATGGCAAGAAGACCATTTGAACGTGTTGGTGATAGGTGTTCCTTGAGACCTATATCCTCAATGAAATGGAGATCTGCATTAAGGATATCATCCGGAGTTTGGTTATCGAGCACACGGATAAGGAGGGTCACGATACCTTTCACGATAAGGGCATCGCTCTCTGCCTGGAAATGTATCTTACCTTCATCTGTCAAGTCTGCCTGAAGCCACACACGACTCTGGCAACCATCTATCAAGTTTGACTCAATCTTATATTCTGCTGGTAATGGTTCCTGTTCGCCACCTAAGTCTATGAGCAACTGGTATTTGTCCATCCAATCTTCGTAATCAGAGAATTCTTCGATTACTTCTTCCTGTATTTCTTCTATAGTCATATAAAGTCTTATTTTTCGTTCCAAATAATTTCCATCAAAGTCTGTCCCACTGCCTTGAGTATATCCTTGTCGATGTTTTGAACATTATCATTAACTGTGTGCCAAGTCTTTGGGAAACCAAAGTCAGGATCATCCTTGTCACAACCGATAATATCAATGCAAGGAACTCCGCTGAGGTTCACCTGAACATGGTCGTCGGTAATTCCGCCCTTCTCATCATTCTTGAAGATGTTTGAATAACCAAGCAACTGAGCCATATACCAAACCTTATCAACCACAGTCGGTGCATAACGCATCGAGTACATCTCTTTCTTGAATACAGTATTCTTGCCGCCTACCATATCAAGGAGAATACCATACTTAGGACAGAATCCTGCACTTACACGCTGCAATCCCCAATACTGCGAACCAAGGCACCA
>DCIW01000223.1 GCA_002317225.1 Prevotellaceae bacterium UBA1716
TCTTCACTCGTGGAACAACAGAGAGTATCAACTTGTTAGCTTTCTCGTTTGGTGAGGCATTTATAAAGGAGGGTGATGAGATTGTTGTTTCAACAATGGAGCATCATTCTAATATTGTGCCTTGGCAGATGTTGTGTGAACGAAAGGGTGCAAAGTTAAAGGTTATTCCGATGACCGATGAGGGAATCCTTGGCCCCCTAACCCCCGAAGGGGGAAGCCATGCGGAGAGTTTTGAGGAGTTGCTTAGTGAGAGAACAAAGTTGGTTTGTTGTGCTCATGTTAGCAATGTGCTTGGAACAGTGAATCCTGTAAAGAATATTATTAGGATTGCACACGCACATGGCATTCCAGTCCTTATTGATGGTGCTCAATCCACTCCACACTTCAAAGTGGATATGCAAGATCTCGATTGCGACTTCTTTGCATTCTCTGGTCATAAGATTTATGGTCCTACAGGTGTGGGAGTGCTTTATGGAAAGGAAGAATGGCTTGAGAAGTTGCCTCCTTATCAAGGAGGTGGTGAGATGATAAAGAACGTATCGTTCGAAAAGACAACCTTTAACGAACTCCCATATAAGTTTGAAGCCGGAACACCAGACTATGTAGCCACTCATGCACTTGCGGTTGCACTTGATTATGTGTCTGCACTTGGAATGGACAATATCTACCAGCATGAGCAGGAATTGACCAAATATGCTCGTCAGCAGATGTCTGAGATAGAAGGAATGAAGTTCTTCGGCCCTTCACACGATGCAGTTATTTCCTTCCAAGTAGGCAATATCCATCATCTT
Source organism: Prevotellaceae bacterium UBA1716 (assembly GCA_002317225.1). Classification (GTDB taxonomy): domain Bacteria; phylum Bacteroidota; class Bacteroidia; order Bacteroidales; family Bacteroidaceae; genus Minthosoma. The sequence goes on from DCIW01000223.1 coordinate 792, forward strand.
GATATGGGTACATTGCTCGATCGCCTTGGCATTGCAGTTCGTACAGGACATCATTGTGCAGAACCTCTTATGCGTCGTCTCGGAATAGAAGGCACTTGTCGTGCTTCGTTCGGACTTTATAACACAAAAGAAGAAATTGATACACTTGTAGCAGGCATTCGCCGTGTTGCACAAATGTTTTAAGATATGAAGACTCTTGTATTAACAGGTGGTAGTTCTGGTATTGGAAAAGCCGCAGTTGAACTCTTTGCTCAAAAAGGCTATAAGGTCTTTGAACTCTCTCGCCATGGTGAGAGTACAGGCAATATAACACATATCAACTGTGATGTGACCAAACCTGAAGACTGCAAAGCTGCAGTTGCTGAAGTCATTGCTCAAGCAGGCAAGATTGATGTGCTTATCAGCAATGCTGGAATGGGCATTTCTGGTTCAATTGAGTTTACAGAGATTGAGGATGCAAAGCGACAGATGGATGTCAACTTCTTCGGTGCAGTAAATATCACACAGGCAGTACTTCCTTATATGCGTGAGGCAAAAGGCGGACGAATCATCTTTGTGAGCAGTGTGGCAGCTATATTTGCTATCCCTTATCAGTCATTCTATTCGGCAAGTAAGTTTGCAATCAACGCATTTGCCATGTCGCTTAAGAATGAGGTTAAGGACTTCGGAATCAGTGTTTGCTGTTTGCTTCCTGGAGATGTAAAGACTGGCTTTACCGATTCTCGCAAGAAGAATCCTGCAGGTGGTGAAATATATACCCACATGAACAAGGCAATTGAGTCTATGGAACATGATGAGATTCATGGAATTGCTCCAGAAACAATGGCTAAGCGACTCCTAAAACTCGCAGAGACCAAGAGTCCTTCACCATTCAACACATTAGGGCTGATATACCATCTGTTCATGTTCTTGAATAGAATAGTTCCTACCCGATTCGCATATTGGGTTGTAGGAAAGATGTATTAGGAGCCCCCCGTCCCCCCAAGGGGGCGTGCTGGCGCTTGGAAGCATAGAATTTTTTGATAGAAAATAAAGTATAAATATAGAATGAGGCTATCCACCCCCATCTAACCGGATGGCCGCCCCCTTGGGGGGTCGGGGGGCCTAATATGGCACAGAAACCTTCAATTCCAAAAGGAACCCGCGACTTCGGACCAGTAGAGATGGCGAAGCGCAATTACATATTCAACACAATCAAGGAAGTGTACGCACTCTATGGCTTTCAGCAGATTGAGACTCCTGCAATGGAGAATCTCTCAACTCTTATGGGCAAGTATGGAGAAGAGGGCGACAAACTCCTTTTCAAGATTCTCAACTCAGGTGATTTCCTTCACGGAATGACTGCTGATGAGGTAGCTAACACAAGCACTCTCAAGCTTGCAAGCAAGTTCTGTGAGAAGGGTCTTCGTTATGACCTTACAGTGCCATTTGCACGCTTCGTAGTTCAGCATCGTGAAGAACTCGCACTCCCTTTCAAGCGTTATCAGATTCAACCAGTTTGGCGTGCTGACCGTCCGCAGAAGGGTCGCTATCGTGAGTTCTATCAGTGTGATGCGGATGTTGTGGGTAGTGACTCACTCCTCAACGAAGTTGACTTGATGCAGATTATTGATACTGTGTTCACTAAGTTTGGCATTCGCGTTCAGATTAAGATCAACAACCGTAAGATTCTTACTGGCATTGCTGAAGTGATTGGTGCTGCTGATAAGATTGTTGACATCACAGTTGCAATCGACAAGCTCGACAAGATTGGTCTTGATGCAGTTAACGACGAACTCCGCAACAATGGTCTTTCAGAAGAACAAATCGAAAAACTCCAACCAATCATCAAACTCGAAGGTACCAACGACGAGAAACTCCAGACTATCCGCGAAGTGCTT
>DCIW01000080.1 GCA_002317225.1 Prevotellaceae bacterium UBA1716
CCATAGTTCTTACACAAACCAGAGATGAAAGGGCCGATTGTGATTGACTCATTATTGAACCAGTTGGCACTTGTAGTATATTTATATAAGTATAATATGGCTTCTGGATAATTCTTACAAGCCTTGAGGAAACTTGCATTTCGCTTCATCATACCCATTGGATTGATTGGGTGTGACCATATATTTCCGCAGAAAGAGATAGTGAGGAAACCACCATACTTGTGGTGCATAGGAACGAGTTCGGCAAAGAGTTTCATACGGTCAGTTGCCTTGCTCGAACTCTTGCTGTTCTCATCGAATCCCCAGAACTGCTCAGCATAGTTCCATCCGAGGAAGTTCTTGTAGTCGATAAAGAACTGCTCGTGAATCTTCACTGCATTGGAGAAATTGGCTGCATTATCTATAATATGTGTACGACCACCTGAAGCAGGCTGGCAAGTGAACCACATATTGTTGCGGCAACATACCGAAGCCCATGACTTGTATGTCTGGATAGCATCTTGAGGTTTCTTGTAGATTCCAAGATCATCATCGTACGAACAAGACATTGAGAGGTTAAGACATACATAAGGCTTGATGTCCTCAGGAATGAGATTGATAATCTTTTGAGGGTCGGCATTATTCCATACATCAACATGAATCATCCACATTGGATGTCGGTTGTCAATTGGGCGGCGTTCTTGTGCATTTGCTCCAAAAATAATAGCAAAAAATAGAAGAACAGCAAGAAAGAGTTGTTTCATAACAATTGAGTCGTTTTTAGTTATTTTTTTCAGGGTGCAAATTTATGAAAATTTGCCCATATATGCTATATCTCATGATACATAGTTTTATAATCATGTTACACAAAGCATTGAAAACAAACTATTAAGGTGCAAAAATGCACAAATTGCAACAAGCTCCGCCCAATTGCACAAGGTAGCACACAAAGTATCAAATGTTACAGAATTTCAACATGCCTCGGAGAATGTGGTGCAAGCAACTAAGAATCTGTTGCGACTCCTGGATGATGTTGAGGAAGGCGGTGGTTGATTCGATATTGGCCGTTTGGTAGTTTAGGTGGCTGCGCACGAGGAGGGTTATTGCAATGATAGTCGCTATAATCATAGCAACGAACGAACCGAAGTGAAGGACATTTGTTACGAGATAGCACATGATGAAGGCTGCTCCAGCGGTAATGAACCAACCACCAATAACACTCAATACACCTGTGATGCGGAATACGGCACTCTCACGACTCCAAGCACGATCGGCAAGCGAAGAACCCATTGCCACCATGAAAGTGACGTATGTGGTTGATAGAGGCAGTTTCATGCTTGTGCCGAAGGCTACGAGAAGTCCTGCAAGCACAAGGTTTACTGCTGCTCTGATTTGGTCGAAAGCAGCCCCTTCAGGCAATACCGCAACATCAGCATTAAAACGAGAATCAATCCACCGACCAACAGGTTTTGGGATAAATCCAGCAATGGCAGATGCTGCCTTCTGTGTATTACGAACGAGGATTCGAGCCACAGCACTTGAACCAAACATTTCATCACCTTCATCCTGACGAGAAAGGTCAACAGATGTTTTCACCACATTCTGCGCCTTCTTTGAGAACACCAATGCAAGAACCATCACCACGCCTGCAAGCACAAGATATAAAGTAGGAGTGTGGGCACTTTCCATAAGTGATGTCATCATGAACGATTTAGCATCGCCCTGTCCGTTTGCCACATAATCATTGTATGCATCAAGACCGGTGAGAGGCACTCCGACGAAGTTGACAAGGTCGTTGCTGGCGAATGAGAAAGCAAGCAATCCTGTACCAAATAAAACTACGGCTCGCGATATCCAACCAATGACTCTAGGATACTTGAAAGTAAAGATAACACGTGCAATCCACATGACAAGTGTGCCGAAGAAGAATGCTACAGCGACACTCAGAAATATGCCCAAGATGCAAGTCAACGCCTTTGTGGTATTCAGGAGATCGCCCAATCCAAGAGCCTCCCCCTCGGGGGATAAGAGGGGGGCCTCACTTATTATCTTGATAATGGCAATTGCAAATGCACCACCAAGCAACTCAAACACCATACTAACAGTAGTTGATGTTGGCATTCCAAGAGTATTGAAGATGTCGAGCAGAATAACATCTGTCACCATAACAGCCAAGAACACACACATCACATCATAAAACGAGAAGTACGCAGGTGTCATGATGCCATGACGAGCCACATCCATCATACCATTACTCATCGCCGCACCAGCAAACACGCCAATAGCCGCAATCAACACAATAGTTTTGAAACTTGCCACCTTTGCCCCGATGGCCGAGTTCAGGAAGTTCACAGCATCATTGCTCACTCCAACCACAAGGTCGAACACAGCAAGAACAATAAGGAATATTACAATTCCAAGAAACATAACATTTACCATTTGCCAATTACCATTTACCATTTATTACCAATGCAAACACGCATGTTAGGAATGCCGCAAGGAGGATAAACCTCACCCAATTGTACACTCTCGTAATCTTTTCTGCTTTGTTTTTTGTCATAATCATTTATCACCAGAGAAGAATGGTTGTTTCTCTGATTGGCGATGCAAAAGTACAAGAGTAGTATTACTGGCTTGTTACACTCATATTACAGAGATATTGCAACCCCGAAATGTAACGGGATTGCAATATCTGTGTAATAGTTTTGAAAAGAATGTGCCACTTTCTGGCTAATATGGCTTTGCTTTCGAAAGGCTGAACCTGATGGTCAATCCTCCACCATGAGTCATTTCTGCCGTTACTGTTCCACCGTGAGCAGCAACGGCATTTTTTACTATCGCAAGACCAAGACCTGTGCCTCCAAGTTTGCGTGAACGACCTTTGTCTACACGATAGAAACGTTCGAAGAGATGTGGAAGATGCTCAGGTGCAACACCTTGACCGTTATCACTGAAGGTAAATGAGTATGAGTGCTTGCCTTCGTTTTCCATTTCCTTGCAGTCAATCTTAATCCAAGTGGCTCCTGTGGCGTATGCGATGGTATTGTCTATGAGATTACGGAAGATGCTGTAGAGAGCCCCCTCCGCCTCCCCCATAAGGGGAGAGCTTATAGTTACATTCGTAGGTAGGTTGAGCTTGACTGATATTTGCTTTTCGGTCAACTGTAACGAGGTGTCTGCAATCACATTGTTTATAATTGTTTCTACATGAATCTCGGCAGCTTTGGTCTCCTCCCCTCGGGGAGGACGGGAGGGGGCTTCATCCAACTTAGTCAGCACGCTCATGTCCATCAACAACTTGTTCATACGTTCACTCTGAGCATAACAACGCTCAAGGAAGTGCTGTCGCTTGTCCTGTGGCATTTCCGGATTGTCAAGAATACTCTCTAAGTACCCATGAATGCTCGCAGCAGGAGTCTTCAACTCATGAGCGGCATTTTGTGTGAGTTGGCGTTTCATGCGAACCTTATCTTCTTCACTATGACGTAGTTTCCAATAGAGTTGGATAATGGTGTGACTGATGTCGCCCAATTCATCATCAGGCAAACGACGTTCCAATTCATGATCCAATTCTTCTCCCTCTTCAGCCTTGACAGCAAACTCACGCAGATAACCGATATGTCGACTGATACGGCGTGTGCTCCAATAGAGGGCAACGCCCAAAAGCAAAGTCAATGCAATGGCAAAATAGATGTACGTATTGTCAGCCTTAAGGGATTCAGTCAGTTCAGCAGAATATGGTACTGCAGCACGGACTATTACATCCCCAAAACGTGTGGCAGAATAGAAATATGTCTCGTGTGTAGATTGGGATGTTCGCTTAATGTCATATCCATTACCACCATGTAGAGCCTGCTGTATTTCAGTTCGTTGGAGATGATTGCCAAGTGAATCCACATTGGCATTATAGCTGTCAAGCAACACGCGTCCATCTTTGTTGATTATAGATACACGAAGTCCCTCAATATTATGACGCTCAATGTAATTATGAAATTGGACACTGTTCTTTATGCTATCCTCACCTAATGTCTGCACCATCTCATAATTGTACATCTGCAAGCGAGAATGCAAAATGTCAATCTTGTATTCCTTCTCTCGTTGATACTGATACACACTGAAGCAGATGGCAAAAAGAATAAAGATGCCACCAATGCTAAACAATAAGTTCTTCTGAAATGATTTACTCTTCCCAATAATATCCATAACCCACACGAGTTTTTATCTGTTTTCCATAACGTCCAAGTTTCTTTCTCAGTCGTGTAATGTTCACATCCACTGTTCGGTCAAGAACAAGCACATCCTCAGGCCAACAAAGTTCCAACAAGTCATTACGGCTATACACCTTATTCGGATGCTGAAGGAAGAGAACCAACAATTCAAATTCAAGTTTTGTGAGTGAAAGTCCCTCTCCATCCAACATCGCACTTTTTGAATCTAAGTCCAACCTTATTCCCTCATAATTGATTAGGTTGGAAGGAGTATCTATAGTCCCCCTTCCTTTGGGAGGGTTGGGATGGGCCTCTACCCTCCTCAACACAGCCTTTACTCTTGCCTTCACCTCCTTCATAGACAGAGGTTTGGCAATATAATCATCTGCCCCGATATTAAGTCCCTTCACAGTATTATCCTCACCATCAAGAGCGGTAATAAAAATGATAGGAATATGTGCTGTCTCTGGATTATCCTTCAGTTTTCGAGCCATTTGGAATCCCGACATTTCGCCCATCATCACATCAAGCAAAATTATATCCGGCAAACTGTTATGTCCTCCTAAGGATTCGACGTGACCAATTATGGATTGTGAATCACGAATTTGCTCCAACGCCTCTTCGGCAGAGTTGGCAGTAACCACCTCATAGCCTTCTGTTTCAAGATTATACTGAAGTATCTCACATAAATCTTGCTCGTCGTCAACAACCAAAATTTTCATTTGAACACTTTTTTTTGCAAATATACAATATAATATTGAAATACATATCAAAATTGATATTACAATCCTATTACGTTTTAAAAAGTTGCAATGTTGCAATGTTGCTTATCGTTCGGCTTGTCCGACGCTTTCGTGTAAAGAATGTTGCTTATCGTTCGGCTTGACCGCTTGGGACGAAGGAGTTAAGAATGTTGCATACCTGATTCTATGGAAACATATTTAAAACAAGTAGGTGCTCAAGTTTTTTTTGAACACCTATCTTAATATATTAATACACGAACGAACTACCACCGGCAAACTCACGGAGCAAGGAAGTAGGAGGAACCTGATCGCCCGGAACTGGCTTAAAGTACTGGAGGAACTTACGGAGGCGGCTCGCTTCTGAATACTCGGGTTCGCGTTCGGAAACTTGCTGAAGAATCGGCATTACCTGCTCACGCATCACGCCAAGTTCGTAGAGGAGGGCACTGTTGAAGGTGGCATCGGCATTCTGCTGATATGGAGAAATCCACTTGTCCTCGCCCGCTGTGACCGACGGACAGCGACGGATAGTGTCGAGTGCTGTGAAGCCACGATGTTTGTTGTCGCGGAGGATACGGCGAAGCAGACGGATATCAATTGTAGGGATATAATTGTGATCGTCAAGTGCGATGGTGGTCATGGCAGAGACATACACACGATACTTCTGCTCCTCAGGTATCTGCTGGGAGAAGAGCGGGTTGAGAGCATGATTGCCCTCAAGGATAACCACATCATCAGGACCAATCTTGAGCATATGACCTTCGAAGACACGCTCGCCTTTCATGAAGTCGTAACGAGGCAATTCGACCTCCTCACCACGGAGCAAAGCCGTCATCTGCTCGTTGAAGAAATCGACATCCTCGGCACCAATGCACTCAAAGTCGTACTCGCCATTCTCATCGAGAGGAGTGTCCACACGATTAACGAAATAGTCGTCGGTAGAGATAGTATGAGGATGCATTCCGCAAGCCATAAGAAGGATGGCGAGACGCTTGCTGGTAGTGGTCTTACCGCTCGACGAAGGACCAGCAATAAGCACAATTTTTGCATTACGTTCCACGATTTCGTCCGCTATCTTGTTGAGCTTCTTTTCCTGTAGTGCTTCGGCAACGTTGATGAGTTCGGTGGCACGTCCGTCAGCAATCGCTTTGTTGAATTCTCCGACCGTTCGCACACCCAAAATCTTTTGCCAACGCTGGTGCTCGCGGATGACATCAAACTGCTTGGTCTGATGCATGAATTCCTCGAGTTTGCTTGGATCTTTTGTGCTTGGAATGCGAAGTAGGAGACCTTCGTAAAAATATTGGATATCAAAGAGATGAATGCTTCCTGTCGAACCAAGCAAGCAGCTATAGAAATAGTCGATTGTATCGCCCAAACGATAGTAGTAAGTATAGAGGTTTGACTGGCTCTCGAGCAACTGCACCTTACTCTCCATACCACGCTCACGGAAGAGCTTGATAGCCTCTTCGATAGGGCATTGCTCACGATGGATTTTCATGTCGGCATCAATAATCTGCTGCATGCGTTCGCGAATGTCCTTCACATCACTTTTGGTAACAGGACGACCGATACTGAGTTCACAATAATAACCCTTGCTTATAGGTGCCTGGATGAAAAGTTGGCCGCCGGGGTAGAGATCTTCGACTGCCTTCGAAAGGATGAAGAAAAGAGTACGCGTATATACTCGCATTCCTGATGGTGAATGGAGGTCGAGAAACTCCACATCCTTGCTGTTATAGAAACGGTATTTGAGTCCTTGCACCTTGTTGTTGATGCGGGCACTCACTGGGCCGTATTGCATGTCGAGCCCTGAAGCTTCGTACACTTCCCTGAGGGTACAACCCATTGGCATTGGGATGACCTTGTTGCTGTTTTTGAGGCGGATATTTATTTCGTTGGCCATAATGTTAGTTAGGAATTAGGTTATCGCGTAGCGCTTTCGAAGCAACGCGAAGAAAGAATTAGGAGTTAGGAGTTAGGAATTAGGAGTTGGGGCCCCAGAAGGGCTCGACGAAGTCGATTGGGAGTTGGCGAGGACGGAGCAGAGGAGGGGCCAATTGTCTGCCAATTCTTGCATGGAGTGGAAAAGGAGGTTGGCACCTTCACCAAGGAGGATGGAATCGTCGAGAGGCCCTGTATTTACAGCGATGGTGAACACTCCTGCCGCAACGGCTGATTGTACACCAAGAGGGGCATTTTCGATAACAATGAAGTTGTTGGGCGAAAGCGGTGTGCTGTTCAGAGATTCCGAATTTTCGTTTTTTCGAATTATCGAATTATCGAACTTTCGAGATTCAGAGATTCCAAACTTCTTCATCCCCATAAGGTATGGTTCGGGATTTGGTTTGCCATACTTTACATCATAGGCTGTGACCATAAGTTCGGGACGGAAGATATTGGGAAAGTTGCGATTAAGTCGCTCGAGAAGAGTCTTTTGGCCGCTTCCCGTAACAATCATCGGCACTACCCCACTCTCTTTTACCTGCTGAAGCACTTCGAGTGCCCCTGGCATGCGAACTGCCTTGGGGAGGGAGTTGAATAGTTCGGACTTATAACGATACATTTCCTGCACTTCGTCCTCAGTGGCAGACTGACCAAACATACGCTGCTTGACTATATTGATAGTGCCCGCTCCTGTGCGGCCTTCGTGCATGTATGCCTCTGTCTCGGAGAAGTCGGTAAATCCGAAATGCACCATAGTATGATACCATGATTTTGCATGATTCTTCATCGAGTCGAAGAGCACTCCGTCCATATCGAACATCGCTGCACGCAAGTCCATCTTGTCGAAGCCTTTTTCAGCCGTATATTTGGTTACTGCTGATTCTATTTCTTCTATATTCATCTATTATTTGTAAGTTTTGGATGCAAAGGTAAGGTTTTTTCATAGAAAAAAGGGCAACTCTCGCATTTTTTTCGTACCTTTGCACAGAAATTACAAAACAACAGATAAAAAATATGAATGTATTAGAACTTTCCGAACAGGAAATCAACAGAAGAAACAATCTCCAGGCATTGAAGGACATGGGTATTGAGCCATATCCTGCTGCCGAGTATCCAACAAACGCATTTTCAACAGACATCATAAGCAATTTTGTTGATCTCCCAGTCATTGGCAAAGACGAAGAAGGCAATGACGTGCGTGAGACTGCCACTCCTGAGAACTCACGTCAGGTGAGCATTGCGGGTCGCATCATGGGTCGTCGTATCATGGGTAAGGCTGGTTTTGCTGAGCTCCAGGACTCTAAGGGCCGTATTCAGGTTTACGTCCAGCGTGATGCCATTTGTCCTGAAGAAAACAAGGACCTTTACAACACCGTATTCAAGAAACTTCTCGACCTTGGCGACTTCATCGGTGTGAAGGGATATGTCTTCCGCACTAAGACTGGTGAGATTTCAGTTCATGCTCAAGAACTCACTGTGCTTGCAAAGTCACTCAAGCCACTCCCAGTAGTGAAGGAGAAGGACGGACAGGTATTTGATGCATTTGAAGACCCAGAACTCCGTTATCGTCAGCGTTATGTTGACCTTATCGTAAACAATGGCGTGAAGGACACATTCCTCAAGCGTGCAACTATCATCCGCACTCTCCGTCGTATTCTTGACGAGAATGGTTATACAGAAGTTGAGACTCCTACTCTCCAGAGCATTGCTGGTGGTGCTTCGGCTCGTCCATTCATCACTCACTTCAACGCTCTCAATATACCTATGTATATGCGTATCGCTACTGAACTTTACTTGAAGCGATTGATCGTAGGTGGTTTTGAGGGTGTATATGAAATTGGTAAGAACTTCCGCAACGAGGGTATGGACAAGACTCACAACCCTGAGTTCACTTGTATGGAGCTTTATATCTCTTACAAGGACCTCAACTGGGGTATGGACTTCACAGAGAAGATGCTCGAGGAAATCTGTACTGCTGTAAACGGTAAGCCAGAAGTGGAAATCGATGGTAATATCATCTCGTTCAAGGCTCCATTCCGCCGCCTCCCTATCCTCGACGCTATCAAGGAAAAGACTGGTTACGACCTCTATCCTATGACTGAGGACGAAATCCGTGAGGTTGCAAAGAAACTCGGTATCGAAGTGGATGAGACAATGGGTAAGGGTAAGCTTATCGACGAAATCTTCGGTGAGACTTGCGAAGGCTCTTTCCTCCAACCTACTTTCATCACAGATTATCCTGTTGAGATGTCTCCTCTTACTAAGATGCACCGTAGCAAGCCAGGTCTTACTGAGCGCTTCGAACTGATGGTCAACGGTAAGGAACTTGCTAACGCTTACTCTGAGCTTAATGACCCTATTGACCAGGAACAGCGTTTCGTTGACCAGATGAAGCTTGCTGACAAGGGTGATGACGAAGCAATGATCATTGACCATGACTTCCTCCGTGCTCTCCAGTATGGTATGCCTCCTACATTTGGTATCGGTATCGGTATTGACCGTCTTGTGATGCTCTTGACTGGTAAGTTCGCTATCGGTGAGGTAATGCTCTTCCCACAGATGAAGCCTGAGGTTAAGGCTCCAAAGGATCCTGTGAGCAAGTTTGTGGAGGTTGGTTTCGCTGAAGAAATCGTTCCTGTACTCAATAAGGCAGGTTACAACCTCGTAGCAACTCTCGCTGGTGGCAATGCACAGAAGATTCAGCAGCAGATTGGCGAAATCATCAAGAAGTACAAGCTTGACATCCAGAAGCCTTCTGTTGATGAACTCAACGCAATCATTGCAAAAATAGGATAAAGCCCCCTAACCCCCCGAATTTATTATGCAATTCAAAACAACAGGTCGAGTAGCAGTAATCGGAGGCGGTAGTTGGGCCACAGCTATTGCCAAGATTCTGTTGCACCATGAGGAAAAGATAAACTGGTACATGCGCCGTGATGACCGTATTGAGGAATTCAAGCGTTTGGGCCATAACCCTTCATACCTCACTGGTCTTCATTTCGACGTGAACCGCATTGACTTCTCAAGCGATATCAATGCGGTTGTGAAGAATTCGGACACTCTCGTTTTCGTCACTCCTTCTCCTTATATCAAGAGCCACCTCAAGAAACTAAAGACAAGTCTGAAGGACAAGCTTGTGGTGACTGCCATCAAGGGTATCGTGGCTGACGAGGGACTTACAGTGAGTCGATACATTGAAAAGGCATTCAATGTGTCTGAAGAACAAGTGGCTTGTATTGGAGGGCCTTCACATGCTGAGGAAGTGGCACTCGACCGACTCTGCTATCTCACTATCGGTTGTAGCAATATCGATAATGCTCGACTCATTGCTGACTTGTTCACAAATAAATTTGTAAAAACGAGTATTTCGACCGATGTGGAGGGCATCGAATATGCTGCGGTGCTTAAGAACGTATATGCTATCTGTGCCGGTATCTGTCACGGATTGAAGCAGGGAGACAACTTCCAGGCTGTGCTCGTGGCTAATGCCATTCAGGAGATGAAGCGATTTCTTGAGGCTGTTCAACCAGACAGCAACCGACACACATCATCTTCAGCTTATCTCGGTGACCTTCTCGTTACAATGTATTCCAATTTCTCACGCAACCGTGTCTTCGGTACAATGGTGGGACAAGGATACTCGGTCAAGTCGGCACAGCTCGAAATGGAAATGATTGCTGAAGGCTATTATGGTACCGAATGTATGAAAAAAATCAACAAGAGGTATCATGTCAATATGCCTATCCTCGATGCTGTTTACAACATCCTATACGAGCGTATCAGTCCAAGTGTGGAGATTAAGATTCTGAGCGACTCGTTCAGGTAATCCCAAACAAATCATAACTCATAGCTCATAACTCACAACTCATAACTAAATAAAATGCAAATTAACATTTCAAAAGCACAGCAGTTCATCGCTGCTGACGCTCTCGAGGCACTTGCGCCTCAGGTGAAGGCTGCTCAGGAAGCTCTTGAGCAGGGTACATGTCAGGGTAACGATTTCCTTGGTTGGTTGCACCTTCCAAGTTCTATCACTCCAGAGTTTATCGACGAAATCAACGCAACTGCAAAGGTTCTCCAGGAAAACTGTGAGGCAGTAGTAGTAGCTGGTATCGGTGGTTCTTACCTCGGTGCTCGTATGGTTATCGATGCTCTTTCAAACTCATTCTCTTGGCTCCAGCCATCTAACATGCCTCGCATCCTCTTTGCAGGTAACAATATCGGCGAGGACTACCTCACTGAACTCATCGGCTATCTCAAGACTGTGAAGTTCGGCGTTATCAACATCTCTAAGTCTGGTACTACTACTGAAACCGCCATCACATTCCGTCTTCTCAAGAAGATGTGTGAGGATCAGCGTGGTAAGGAAGAGGCTAAGAAGGTTATCGTTGCTGTAACTGATGCAAAGAAGGGTGCTGCTCGCACTACTGCTGACAAGGAAGGCTACAAGTCGTTCATCATCCCAGACAACGTAGGTGGTCGTTTCTCTGTTCTCACTCCAGTAGGTCTTCTCCCAATCGCTGTTGCTGGATATGACATTGCTTCGCTTGTGAAGGGAGCGCAGGACATGGAAGCACAGTGCGACGTTAACGCTCCTGCTGACCAGAATCCTGCTGCTGTTTACGCTGCTGTTCGTAATGCTATCTACCAGACTGGCAAGAAGATTGAAATCATCTGCAACTATCAGCCTAAGCTCCATAACCTCGGCGAATGGTGGAAGCAGCTTTATGGCGAATCTGAAGGTAAGGACGGCAAGGGCATCTTCCCTGCTGCTGTTGACTTGACTACCGACCTCCACTCCATGGGACAGTGGATTCAGGATGGCGAACGTACAATCTTTGAGACTGTAGTTTCTGTTGAGAATCCTAACACTTGCCTCGAAGTTCCATCTGACGAAGAGAATCTTGATGGTCTTAACTTCCTTGCTGGCAAGCGTATCGACCAGGTTAACAAGATGGCAGAACTCGGTACTCAGCTTGCTCATGTTGACGGTGGTGTTCCAAACATCAAGATTTCAATCGAGAAACTCGATGAATACAACATCGGTCAGCTCATCTATTTCTTCGAGAAGGCTTGCGGTATCTCTGGTCTTATCCTTGGTGTTAATCCATTCAATCAGCCAGGTGTAGAGGCTTATAAGAAGAATATGTTTGCTCTCCTCAACAAGCCTGGTTATGAGGCTGAGAGCGCTGCTATTCAGGCCAAGCTTGGATAATTGCTCACAACCCATAGCTCACAACTCATAACTCACAACTCATAACTCATTTATGAATATGTTTTTAGCAGCAGAAAAAGTAGGCGAAGAAGCAGCAAACAAAGCACTTGAAAATGGCCTTGACAAGGTTGCACATCTCGACTTTTCGAATATAGCAATGGAAGATCTCGTTAAGAACCTCAGCACTTTCGGTCAGAAAATCATCGTTGCTCTTTTAGTTCTTATCGTTTGTCGCATCATCATCAAGCATATTTGCAAGCTTCTCTCTAAGGTTATGCAGAAGCGCGGTGTGGAAGCTTCACTTCAGTCTTTCACTAATAGTCTCGTTTCCATATCTCTCAACCTCCTCCTTGCTATCGTGCTTATCAGCATCCTCGGCATTGAGACAAGCACATTTGTTGGACTCTTTGCAGGTGCCGGTGTCGCTATCGGTATGGCACTCTCAGGCACTCTGCAGAATTTTGCTGGTGGTGTGATGATTCTTCTCTTCAAGCCTTACAAGGTTGGTCACTTCATTGAGGCTCAAGGTTATGCTGGTGTAGTAAAGGAAATTCAGATTTTCAATACTATCCTCACTACTGTGGACAATCAAACTATCATCATTCCTAACGGCGGACTTTCTACTGGTTGCATGAAGAACTACTCTAACCAGCCAAACCGTCGTTGCGACATCAACGTAGAGGTTGCTTACGGCACAAATCCTGACGATGTTCGTGCAGTATTCAAGAAGATCACTGACAAGGACGCTCGTATCCTCAAGTCTGAAGGTCTTGAGCCATCAAGTCCGATGATTGCCATGGGAGCAAGTTCTATCACATTCCAGCTTCGTGTTTGGACTGCTTCTGCAAACTATTGGCCAGTGATGGGCGACACTACAGAATCAATCTACAAGGAACTCACTGCCGCTGGTATCCAAATCCCTTATCAGCAGATTGACGTTCACATGAAATAAGTGTAATTTTGTGCTTGTGTTTCAAGCAATATTTCACACTTATATATCAGCATAATTTTACGCTTATATATAAATAAGGAGTGAGGCGAGTCATTGCGACTTGCCTCATTCTTGTTTTTTTTACTTTACATTTCAGTATGTTATACTGTTATTAGAGGCAAGTTTGGCATACCATTTCCCAATATTTCATGATACAACGCATGAAAAACAAAAAAAAGTGTTATATTTGCACGCTTTTTAAAGCATAAATAATTAGGCAATAATAAACCAATAATAAAAGAATAAAATGAAATATGCTCTTGTGACTGGTGGCAGTCGTGGATTGGGCAAGGCTGTGTGTCTTAAATTGGCGAGTATGGGAATTCCTGTAATCATCAATTACCAGTCGAATGCAACTGCTGCAGAAGAGGTCAAGGCAATGATCGAAGCAGAAGGAGGCAAAGCGGAACTTATGCCTTTTGATGTCAGCAAGGAAGCAGATGTGGATGCTGCACTCGAAGCGTGGCAGAACGAACATCCTGACGACTATATCGCTTATCTGGTTAATAACGCAGGAATCCGCCGCGATGGCATGATGTTTATGATGCCTACTGAGGATTGGGATTCAGTTCTCAACACTTCGCTCAACGGCACATTCTATGTGACTCGCCGACTCCTTCCAAAGATGATGATGCGAAAGCATGGTGGACGAATCGTGAATATGGCTTCGCTCTCAGGTTTGAAGGGAATGGCCGGCCAGACTAATTATAGTGCTGCAAAGGCTGGTATGATCGGATTGACCAAGTCACTTGCACAGGAAGTGGCAGCACGCAATGTTACTGTCAACGCTGTTGCTCCGGGATTTATCGAGACCGATATGACCAAGGATCTTCCTCAGGATGAACTCAAGCAACTTGTGCCCATGAAACGTTTCGGCAAGGCAGAGGAAGTTGCCGCACTCGTTGGTTTCCTCATGAGCGATGCAGCTGGCTATATCACAGGCGAAGTAATAAGCATAAATGGTGGATTGCTTTAATTAAAAATCAAAATTATTAATTCTTTGCGAGCAAAGCGCTTCGCGATAACATAATTCAAAAATTGAAACGAGTAGTTATTACAGGTATGGGCATTTGGTCCTGCCTTGGAACTGATATAAAGACAGTAGAGGAGTCTCTACGAATGGGCAAGTCGGGTATTCAACTTGACCAAATACGTCTCGACTATGGCTATCAGTCGGGATTAACTGGTGTAGTTGAACAACCAAAGTTGAAGGGCGTTATCGACCGCCGTCTCCGCATGGGAATGTCGGAAGAGGCAGAATATGCATTCATGGCAAGTAAGCAGGCATTCGAAATGGCACAAATCAGTCAGGAATACCTTGATGCAAATGAATGTGGTGTCATTTTCGGTAACGACTCAAGCGCAAAGCCTGTTATTGAGTCACACAAGATTATGGAGGAGAAGCATGATACCCAATTGATGGGTAGCGGTTATATTTTCCAATCGATGAACTCTACTGTCAACATGAACCTCTCTACCATCTTCCATCTTCGTGGTGTGAACTTCACCGTCAGTGCCGCTTGTGCAAGTGGTAGCCACTCTATCGGACTTGGATATATGATGATCAAGCAGGGACTTCAGGACTTGGTACTCGTAGGTGGTGCTCAGGAAACCAACTACTACAGCATGGCCTCGTTCGATGCTCTTGGCACTTTCTCAAAGCGACTTGATGAACCAACAAAGGCAAGTCGTCCTTTCGACCGCGACCGCGATGGCCTAATCCCAAGTGGTGGTGCAGCAGCTCTCGTGCTTGAAGACTATGACCATGCTGTGGCTCGTGGTGCTAACATCCTTGCAGAAGTAATCGGTTACGGTTTCTCAAGTAATGGTGGTGGTATCAGTCAACCAAGTGATGTAGGTTGTGAGATTGCCATCAATCGCGCAATGGCAGATGCTGGTGTCAAGGTGGATGATATTGACTATATTAATGCTCACGCAACAAGTACTCATCAAGGTGATATGAACGAAGCTGTAGCTCTCGACCGCCTCTTCCGTGGTCAACGTGCTTATATCTCTTCAACAAAGGGTATGACAGGACACGAATGCTGGATGGCCGGTGCAAGCGAAATCGTTTATTCACTCCTTATGATGCATGGCAATTTCGTGGCTCCAAACATTAACCTTGAGAATCGTGACGAATATTCAGAACCTTTGAATATCGCTACCGAAACAATTGACATGGAACTTAACACTATCCTCAGCAACTCATTTGGTTTTGGAGGAACAAACAGTGCTTTGGTAATAAAAAACTATAAATTAAAATAACATGAATCGTACAGAATTAGAAGAAAAAGTAAAGAACTTCCTCATTGAGGATTTGGAAATTGACGAAGACAAGATTTTCCCAGAAGCAAAACTTAAGGATGATATGGGCATCGACAGTCTGGACTTCGTTGACATCGTGGTTATCGTAGAAAGAAATTTTGGTTTCAAGATCAAGCCAGAAGAAATGGCAGGTGTTGACACTTACACTAAGTTCTGCGATTACATCGAGAGCAAGATTGGTTAAGATTGGCGGTTGAGGATTGACTCTTAGAGGATTAAACACTATAAGGAGAAAGAATGGCAGAACAGAAATGGGCAGGAACCACCTATGGTAACGGATGGATGCACAAGTGGCTCATCCGTATACTTCGTTTTATAGACATAAGACTACTTTATGGTTTTGTGGCTATTTTTGTCATTCCTGTATGCCTCATCCTTAATCCAAGTTGCGGAATTGCCTACCGTTATTTTCGAAAGAGAATAGGTTATAGACCACTCAAGGCTGCATGGAAGACTTATACCAACCACTGCTTGTTTGGACAAGTTGTGGTGGATAAGTTTGCTATGTATGCAGGCAAACAATTTGATGTAGAGACCGAAGGCATGGAACATATCAATCGTCTGAACGAATTGCCTGAAGGTTACATCCAGTTAAGTTCGCACATCGGAAATTACGAGATTGCAGGTTATACTCTCGTTGCAGAGAAGAAAGCATTCAATGCTCTCGTCTTTGCAGGAGAGAAGGCTTCGGTAATGGACAATCGTAATAAGATGTTTGACGACACGAAGATTCGCATGATTCCTCTTTGTGCTGATATGAGCCACCTATTTGCTATAGATAACGCTCTGCAGAACGGAGAAATAGTAAGTATGCCTGCTGACCGAATCAATGGCTCACCAAAATTTGTGGAACATGAATTCCTTGGTGGCATAGCTCGTTTTCCTCAAGGTCCTTTCTCCGTTGCCACAATGCGTGGGCTTGATGTCATTGCAGTCAATGTGATGAAGATTTCGATGACAAAATACAAGATATTTGTCTATCCTCTTCAATACGACAAGTCTGCCAAGCGCAAAGAACAAATCGAACAGCTCTCGAAGTCGTATGTGAAAGTATTGGAAAATATGGTTCGCAGATACCCTGAGCAATGGTATAACTACTTTGAATTTTGGCAGAACTAACTGCTAATTATTCATCATACAATATGGATTATTCAACTCCAACAGAAGAATTTCTTCGTTCAATTGACATACATACTCTTCTTCCTCAGCAGGAACCTTTCGTGATGGTTGGCACCTTGACTCATTTTGAGATGACAAAAGTGGTGACCGAACTCGTGATTCCTGAAGACAATATTTTCGTGAATGATGGCAAGTTCTCTGCATCTGGCCTTATCGAGAATATGGCTCAGACTTGTGCCGCCCGCTTGGGTTATGTGAATAAGTATATTCTCTTGAAGGGCATCCAACTTGGATATATAGGTGCAATTCGCAACATGCAAGTGTTTGATTTGCCAAAGGTTGGTGACAAGATCACGACAACAGTCAACATTCGTGAGGAAGTATTTGGAATGATTCTGGCAGATGCAACTGTTGAGTGCGGAGACAAATTGTTGGTAAGTACAGAAATGAAGATTGCAGAAAAGGAAGCAGAATGAAATTAGTTACTGAAAAGCAGATAGAGATTCGCTTCTCCGAGATAGACTTGATGAAGGTCGTGTGGCATGGTTCATACCCACTATACTTCGAGGATGCTCGCGAAGAATTCGGTCGTGAGTGGGGATTGAGTTATCAGCAATACATGGACTTGCAGATATTTGCCCCAATCGTGGACATGCATATCAAGTACAAGAAACCACTTGTATACGGCATCAAACCGACCATCCGTATCACTTATGTACCTACAGATTCTGCAAAACTCATCTTTGACTACGAAATCTTTGATCCAAAAGATGGAACAGTATTTGCCACAGCTCGCAGCGTTCAAGTATTCATGAATCCAGACGGAGAACTCCTTTGGTTCTCTCCCGACTTCTATGAAGCATGGAAAGCAAAATGGAAAGTAAATGATTAGCGCAATTTCTACTAACATAACATCGCCTCTCGGCATGACAACAGAGCAGAACTACCAAGCCGTAAAGTCTGGTTGTTCCGCTTTGACTCGTTTTGAAGGTAAGTGGGGATTGCAAGAAGCATTTGCGGGTTCACTCTTCACAGATGAGCAGATGGAGAGCATGATGATTGATGGTTTCACGCGCTTTGAATCGGTCGTTTTGCATTCTGTTAAGGAAGCATTGACTCATACTTCAATTGATATTTCTTCTTCTCGCGTGGTCTTCATTTTGAGTACCACAAAGGGAAATGTGGAAATGTTGGGAGGAGAAAGGAGTACAGACTACGGACAACAGACTACGGACTACGGACTAAGGAGTGATGAAGCAGAATACCCAGGAAGTGCCGCAAAACTAATCGCTTCTGCTCTCGGCATCACAACCGCTCCAATCGTAGTTTGCAATGCTTGCATCTCTGGAGTTGCTGCCCAAATCCTTGCACAAAGACTTATCGATGGAGGCGTTTATGACTATGCCATCGTTGCAGGAGCTGAAGTGCAGAGCAAGTTCATCGTGTCTGGTTTTCAGTCATTCAAGGCTGTGACCGATGAGATTTGCCGACCATTTGATATAGAGCGTTTGGGCCTAAACCTTGGAGAAGGAGCAGGAACTATCGTCTTTGGAAAAGGAGAAGGTTGGAACTTGACATCAGGTTGTATTCGCAATGATGCTTACCATCTCAGTTCTCCTCATCCTCAAGGTGAAGGTTACTATCTTGCACTTCAAGGAGTACTTGACAATACACCACTCGCCACTCTCGGAGTTCATGGCACAGCCACCATGTACAACGACCAGATGGAATCAAAAGCCATTCAGCGTGCAGGTCTTTCCAATACGCCTCTTACCTCCCTCAAAGGTTATTATGGCCATACGATGGGAGCGGCAGGAGTCATCGAAACAATCATTACGATGTGTGCTACAGAAGATGGAGTGGTGCTTGGAGCAAAAGGTTTTGAGGAGATTGGTGTCAGCGGAAAGGTTGACATTTCAAGCGAAGAAAGAAAGACTGACAAGAAGGCATTCGTGAAGATGTTGTCGGGATTCGGAGGATGTAATGGGGCAGTCCATTACCAAAAAAAGGAAGTCCCCTCCAACTCCCCCATAAGGGGAGGGTTTGTAGATACTAAGACAAGCGTAGGATTGAAGGTAAGTCATAGTGTGAAGATTAGTTCAAAGGAGGCATTTGTTGATGGAGTGAAGTTGGAGACAACAGCTGAAGGCAAGGCACTTCTCAAGGAACTTTACAAGACTCATATCAATGATTATATTAAGTTCTACAAGATGGACATCCTCACTCGCCTCACTTTTGTTGCCTCAGAACTGCTATTGAAGGCAGAAGGTTCCGAACCAAAAGAGTGCGAAGATCGTGCAGTGATTATCTTCAACCGCTCATCTTCTATCGTGGCAGACAAGCAATATTACGAGACAATTAAGGATGATGCGAACTACTTTCCAAGTCCATCCGTATTCCTCTACACTTTGCCTAACCTCACTACAGGCGAAATTGCCATTCGCAATCACTTCTACGGAGAGACATCGTTCTATATTCTCCCAGAGAAGAATCAAAAACTTATGGATGAAATTATCCGCGTGTCATTCCAAGACAAGAAAACAAAGTCCATCATCGCGGGCTGGATTGAATGCCCTGATGAGGACAACTTTGAAGCAGAATTAAATATTTACAATCAATAACCCCCGTTTCAAACGGTTCTCCGTTTGACAAAAACAACAATAACAATGGAAGAACTCATTTTACAACTCAAGAATCAAATAATCGAAGCACTCAACCTCGAAGAAATGGAGCCAGAAGAAATTGAAACTGATGCCCCACTCTTCGGCAATGGTCTCGGGCTTGACTCTATCGATGCTCTCGAGCTCATCGTTCTCCTTGAAAAGAACTATGGCATCAAGCTCAAGAATCCTGCAGAAGGTAAGGAAATATTCAAGAGCGTGGCTTGTATCGCCGAATATGTACAACAGAACAGAACTAAATAATGAATATACAGATTAAGGGACTTGGTATCATCTGTGCTATAGGCAATGATGCACCTTCTGTGCTTGCTTCGTTGAAGGCAAAGAAGAGTGGTGTCGGCCCTATGCAGTATCTCCAATCAAAGCACAACGAACTACCTGTTGGCGAAGTCAAACTCTCTGACGATGAGATGAAAAAGATGCTTGGAGTAGAACCTGATGCCATCATCAGCCGTACTACTCTTATGGGTGCTATCTCCTTGCGCCAAGCTGTTGAGGATGCAAAACTCGATTTGACCGGTAAGCGAGTAGCAGTCATCTCAGGTACTACCGTTGGAGGAATGGACATTACAGAGCGTTATTTCCAACAGATGAAGGAGGACAACACCCTGCTTTCTATCCTCGAAAAGCATGATTGTGGTGCAAGCACTCGTGATATTGCCGACCTTGCAGGATTGAAGGATGCTGAAGTTATCACCATCTCAACTGCATGTTCGTCTGCAGTCAATTCCATCATCCTTGGTTCGGAAATGCTCAATGCAGGCGAGGTAGATGTGGTCTTTGCAGGAGGTGCAGAAGGACTCAGCAAGTTCCACCTCAATGGCTTCAACACCTTGATGATTCTCGACCAAGAGCAATGTCGACCTTTCGACAAGACTCGCGCTGGTCTTAATCTCGGTGAAGGCGCAGCATTTGTTGCTTTGGAGAAAAACCTCAATCCTCAACCTTCAACCCTCAACCCATTTATTGGAGGTTATGGCAATCGTTGTGATGCATTCCACCAGACAGCTTCTTCCGAAGATGGTGAAGGTGCATATCTTGCTATGACTGATGCTCTCGAGATGGCTGGGCTCAATCCAGAGGACATTCAGTACATCAACGCTCACGGAACAGGTACTCCAAACAATGATCCAAGCGAGAGTGCTGCTATTCGTCGCGTCTTTGGTGATAAGCAACCTTATGTATCAAGCACAAAGGGTTTCACAGGTCATACCACTTCCGCTTCAGGTTCAATCGAGACAGTCATCAGCATTCTTGCTATGCAGAACGACTTTGTACCAGCAAGTTACGGATGGAAAGAACAGGATGAAGCGTGCATCACTCCTTCATTAGGCGAAGAGAATGTAAAGCTCGATAATGTCATCTGCAACTCATTCGGATTTGGAGGAAATGACTCTTCCCTTATCATTAGCAAAAAACATAAGGGAGATTTGCCCGAAACTCTTAATAGTTTTGCCCAAAACATTAGGGAGATTTCATCAAATGTTATAGATGATCTTGAGCAGCTCAAGGACTTTAAGG
This sequence comes from Prevotellaceae bacterium UBA1716, assembly GCA_002317225.1. Classification (GTDB taxonomy): domain Bacteria; phylum Bacteroidota; class Bacteroidia; order Bacteroidales; family Bacteroidaceae; genus Minthosoma. The sequence goes on from DCIW01000080.1 coordinate 20,730, forward strand.
AATTCATCTCTCCAATGGAGGCTCGCCGCATGGGCAAACTCATGAAAGCAGCCACCCTTACTTCTATGCGAGCTCTCAAGGAAGCAGGAATAGAATGTCCTGATGCTATCATCACAGCTACAGCAAATGGTATGCTTGAGTTCACGGAGAAATTCCTCGAAGATATAGATGCTAACGGAGAAGAACTCCTCAAGCCAACGCTCTTCATGCAGAGCACTCACAACACTCTCGGTTCGGCTATCGCCATTCGTACCAAGTGTCATGGTTACAATATCACTTATTCGCAAGGAGCGGATTCGTTCGAGATTGCCATGCGTGATGCTGAGCGCCTCATCAAGACAGGTAAGGCAAACAATGTGCTTGTGGGTTATCATGATGAGTCTACCCCACTCTTCCAGAGTTTTGCTGAAAGACTCGGAAAGCCTGTGCCTCCAATGATTTACTCAAAGAGCGTCGTTTTAACTAAAGAATAAGAACTATGTCCCTCCCACTTTTCCTCTTGGCAATAGTCCAAAGCCTACTTCTTGCAGGCGGACAAGTATTTCTGAAGTTTGCACTCCAGCGGATGGAACCATTCAGTTGGACATGGCATTTCTTCGGAGGTTCAATATTTGCCAATTGGCAATTCGCCCTTTGCGGATTATGTTACGGAGCAGGAAGCGTGCTTTGGTTTTACATCATCAAGCATTTTCCTTTCTCACAAGCATACCCGATGGTTTCGCTGAGTTATGTATTCGGCATGATTGCAGCGATAGTCTTCTTCCACGAGGATGTGAACATGGTGAAGTGGGCAGGTGTACTTTTAATAATGGCAGGTTGTTATCTTATTGCAAAATGAAAAAGTTCCTATATATATTAATAATGTGTATGCTGCCACTTTCGTTGATGGCGCAGAACAAGAACACTCAGAAAATAGTTGAGCAGATAGGCAATGCGGCACAAAGCATGAAATCCATGCAGTGCGACTTCACACAGACTAAGCACCTCAAGATGCTCAACGACAATATGGTGTCAAAAGGCAAGATGTATTATCAGCAGACTAACAAGTTGCATTGGGAATACACATCGCCTTATACTTACACTTTCATCCTCAACGACACGAAGGTTCTTCTGAAGAAAGGCACTCGCAATGACGTGATTGATGTCAATCAGAACAAGATGTTCAAGGAGATTGCCCGTATGATGATGAATAGTGTGGTGGGAAAATGCTTAAGCGACACGAAATCGTTCAAGACTTCTATTGCTGAAACTTCTACCGAATATGTTGCCACTCTCCTTCCTCAGAAAAAGGACCTCAAACAGATGTGGACTAAACTCATCCTCCATTTCGACAGCAAACAGTTGATGGTCACAAAGGTAGAAATGCATGAGAAGAATGGTGACTACACAATTATCGAACTTCAGAATACTCAAACTAATAAGAAGATTGATGCTAAAGTATTTGCAATTCAATAGGTTTTTCCTTGCTATCGGCCTTTTCTTGCTTTCGTTAAACATCGTTGCTCAAACTGAATTTCCAATAAAAAATGGAGATAGAGCGCGCTACAATGTCCAGATAGATTTCAAGAAAGCATACATCAGCGGCCTCTGCATCATGCTTATGGAAGATGATGTCATCAAGGCAAGTGTAGTGAACGAATTTGGAGTGTCAGCACTCGACTTCACCTACAATCCATTCAAGCGTAAGGTCAAGATACTCAAGGTGATGGGCAAGATGAACAAGTGGTATATCAAGAAGGTGCTGAAGAAGGACCTGCAACAAGTCATGTTCAATCTGCCACTTGACATCAACACTTACGAAGATACCAAATACAACATCAAATATACATTCAATCCATTAGATGAAACTCAAGACAAATCTATACACTATCTCGAGCAGTGAAACGACTGCAAAAGGTGTGAACTACCATATCCACCTCAATCCTGAATGTGTCATATACAAAGCACATTTCCCAGAACAACCAGTCACTCCTGGTGTCTGCATCGTGGAGATGGCTCATGAATTGGCCGAAGAGCATTGCCAGTGTCCTCTTACTGTTAAGATGGTGAAGAATGTCAAGTTCCTTTCTATCATCACACCTCTGCAGGTTCAAGACCTCACTTACGAGTTGGTTTTCAAGGAAGAAGAAGAAGGAACCATCAAAATCCAAGCTGCTGCAGTGGCGGGTGAAACCACCTACGCAAAGATTTCATTGATATGCCAGAAGTGATAGACGAAAGACTATATACGAAAGACCAAAACCTTTCAGCCATCAACGCCCAACACTCACTCTTACACGATCGTGGCATTTGTGTGATTATTCCTACATATAATAATGTGGGAACAATTGCTGATGTGGTACATCGAACTCTCCTTCAGTGCAAAGATGTGATTGTAGTGAGCGATGGCTGCACAGATGGTACGCTCGAAGTCTTGCAAGGGATTGAAGGCATCACTCTCGTGGCATATCCAAAGAATGCAGGAAAGGGCACAGCGCTCAAGAGAGGTTTCAAGAAAGCACTCGAGATGGGTTTTGCTTACGCAATCACTATTGATGCTGATGGGCAGCATTATCCAGAAGACATCCCGTTGATGCTCAAAGCAAATCAAGAACATCCTGGTTGTCTGATTGTAGGACAACGAAAAGGACTCGAGACAATGGAGAGAAGTGGAGGCAGTAAGTTTGCCAATGCTTTCAGCAATTTCTGGTTTACGGTTCAGACTGGTTGTAGATTGAAAGACACCCAAACTGGCTACAGACTTTATCCGCTTAAGAAACTCTACGGATTGTCATTCCTCACATCACGCTATGAAGCAGAACTCGAACTTATGGTCTTTGCATCTTGGCATGGTGTGAAACTTGTCTCTACTCCGGTCAATGTGTTCTATCCTCCACGAGAAGAGAGAGTATCTCATTTCCGCCCTGGATTGGACTTTACACGCATATCCATTCTCAACACTATACTTTGTATTCTTGCTCTCGTGTATGCACTTCCACTTTGCATCATCCGCAAGACCTTAGGTTTCCTTCGCAATCTGTATTCGGTCATATTCTTTCTCGTAGCTACTCTGCTCCTTATGACTCCTATTGCCATGATTTACTTAAAGATAGGCATGATTACCGAGCAGAAACGCGATACATTGCACAAGATGCTTCAGTTCTTTTCGAAGGTCATCATACTATGGCACAAGATACCTGGAGTGAAGTTCAGTTGTGGCAATCCAAACAAAGAGGATTTCTCCAAGCCTGCTGTAATCATAAGCAACCATCAGTCTCACCTTGATTTGATGACACTGTTGATTCATTCGCCTAAGATTGTTGTGCTAACAAACGATTGGGTTTGGCACAATCCATTCTATGGTTATGTAATTCGCAACGCAGAATTTTATCCAGTTTCTGCAGGAATGGAGAATATTATGCCAAAACTGAAGTCGCTCGTAGAACGAGGATATAGCATTGCCGTCTATCCAGAAGGCACTCGTTCAGCAGATTGCAGCATCGGTCGTTTCCATCAAGGAGCATTCCACATAGCCAACACACTCGGCATTGACATTCTTCCTATGGTGCTTTATGGTGCGGGAAAAGCAATGCCAAAGAAGGAGATGTGGATACATCGTTGGCCTATTCGCATAGAGATCGACAAGCGTATTTCTACAGAAGAACTCCAGTCTTATGGTGAAACATTGAAATCTCAAGCTTCATATATGCGAAAGTATTATAAGCGTAGATATGCAGAAATGGCAAATAAGATTGAGCAAGACGTATAAAAGAATTAATAATTCAGAATTCAAAATTCAAAATTGTCGAAAGTTATCATCATAGGATCAGGTTTGGGTGGTTTGACAACCGCCTATATTCTGTTGAAGAATGGTTATGAAGTGACCATTCTCGAACAGGGTATGCAACCTGGTGGATGCCTGCAAAGTTTCGTTCGCAAAGGTGTGAAGTTCGAAACTGGTATGCACTTTATCGGAAGTGCTTTGCCTGGGCAGACCATGTATAATATGATGAATTACTTTGGATTGATTGATGATGTGCCTCTTGCTCAACTTGATACAAACGCATACAATACAATCTCGCTTGCAGGAGAAGAATTTGAGTTCGCCAATGGTCGTGAAGCTTTTCTGCAGAAGATGGCATCGTATTTCCCTAATGAGAAAGACAATCTCAGCAAATATGTCAGCATTATTGACCGAATTGCAGCTGCTTCAACACTCAATTCTCTGACTTCCGACCAACGAGATTTAGCAGCGCAAACCGAATACCAACTCCGTAGCATCAATGATGTGATGGACGAACTCTTCACGGATGAATTGCTGAAGAATGTACTTGTAGGCGACCTTCCGCTTTATGCAGCAGAACGTGACAAGACTCCATTCTCTCAACATGCTTTCATCTTTGATTTCTACAATCAAAGTTCGTTTCGTGTGAAAGGTGGAAGTGATGCAATAGCCGCTTCACTCATAAAGAGCATCAAGAATATGGGAGGCGAATTGTTTACCCGAAAGAAAGTAACAAAGATACATTGCAATGATACTCAAGCCACTGGAGTGGAAACACAAGACGAATGCTTCTACCCTGCAGATTATGTCATTTCAACTATCCACCCTACCCGACTGCTTGAATTGCTCGATACAAAACTTATTCGTCCCGCTTTCCGTTCACGAATAAACAACATACCAAATACTGCTGCAGGATTTGCGGTATATGTCAAGTTTAAGGAGAATGCAATGCCATATATGAACACTAATTATTTTGGCTATAGTAGCAATACTCCTTGGGATTGTGAACACTATAATGAAGATGAATGGCCAAAGGGTTTCTTATATATGCATGGAGCAGGCGGTGGAACTGCCGAAATCCTTTCGTATATGAAAATTGACGATGTCTATAAATGGGTTGGCACTTCAATTGGGCATCGAGGTGAGGATTATGAAGAGTTCAAACGTAGACATGCAGAACGACTCATTGCTGAAGTTGAAAAACATAAGCCAGGATTTGCACAAGCCATTGATTGCTATTGGACAAGCACTCCTCTTACATATATTGACTACACTGGAACTGAAGGTGGTTCGATGTATGGAGTAGCCAAAGATATCACGCTTGGAGCAGCAGGAAGAGTTCCTTATCGCACAAAGATTCCAAACCTTCTCCTTGCGGGACAGAATGTTAACTCACACGGTATGATGGGAGTCATTGTTGGCACTATCGTCACTTGCTCTGAATTGATAAAAGACAAAGATATATATGGACACAGATAAAAGAACAGTTTGCATAATCGGTGCTGGACTCGGCGGCCTCTTCACTGGTGCAATCCTTGCACATGAAGGACTACAAGTCACAGTATTAGAAAAGAACGCGACCATTGGAGGCGGACTTCAGAGTTTCCGTCGCTTTGGCGAAGTGTTCGATACTGGTATGCATGTCTTTGGAGGAATGCAGGAGGGTGGAAATGGCCGTCGTATATGCGAATATCTTGGCATATTTGATGAGTCGCTGTTCTCTTTTGTCAATGATGATAAGGTTGACAGTCTGTATGTTGCAGAGGACGACAAGTCATACGATATTCGTTATGGTCGTGAAGGATTTGTAAAGTCTTTGTCTGCATATTTCCCCGATCAGCAAGACAACTTAGCACGTTATGTTGATGCCATCTATCGTTTGACCGAAGAAGTTCCAATGTTCTATCTTCGTCCAATGAAATCAGATTTCTTGATGCATTCGGATGATTTCTTCCTTTCTGCCGACGCATTCATTGCAAAGTATATTTCTGATCCCAAATTGCGAAGTGTGGTTGCTTTTATGAATCCTCTCTATGCGGGACAGGCAGACACCACTCCAGCATATATTCATAGTATAGTTTCTGTGCTTTGCATCAATGGTCCTTGTCGTTTTGTAGGAGGAAGCGATTTGTTTGCCAATAAGTTACGAGACAAGATTGAGTCTTGTGGCGGAAAGGTTTACACTTCCGAAGGTGTCAGTTCCATTCAATCAGAAGGCAGAAACATCACCTCCATCACTACCACAAAAGGCAACACATATACTGCAGATTATTACATTTCCGATATTCATCCTGCAACTCTTATCGGATTATTTGATGACCCAACAGCCCTTCCAAAGGCATACCGAAACCGAATCAACGAGATTCCTAATTCATATTCTGCTTTCACACTCAATATCAAATTCAAGCCAAACACCTTCCCTTACCTTGACCATACAGCCTACTATATGGAGAGATATAGCGATGTGTGGAATTTCGGAAGCACAGACAGCTGGCCTCTCGGTTTTCTTTATATGACACCTCCAGAGATCAATCAAGGAGAGTTCACCAATAAGATGATTGTGACTGTGCCTATGTCTTGGCAGTATGTGAAGCAATGGGAAGGCACCACCTTTGGACATCGAACTCCCGAATACGAAGCATGGAAAGCAAGATGTGCTGAAGAAGTGATTGACAGACTTGAAAAACTTCACCCGAACATTCGCCAATGCATCGAAGCCATCAATACCGCTTCGCCTCTCACCATTCGTGATTTCTACGGTGCAAAAGAAGGATGCATGTGTGGATATGTGAAAGACAGTAAGAACATCACCTTATCCCACATCCCTGTAGTCACAAAGATTCCAAATCTCTTACTAACTGGCCAATGTGTCAACCTTCATGGTTTCTGTGGAGTGCTGCTCACTTCCATCAATACGAGTGAGGCAATTCTTGGTATAAATTACGTTTTAAATAAGATAAATGGTTAGATATTTACTCATATTTCTCTCGCTTCTCAGCCTTCCCATACATGCCCAGATGAAGCATTTGAAAGAATTTGTCTTGGCCAAAGACCCCAACACGGTCAATTCTTCCCGTACTGCTATCATCATTTGTCCCGGAGGCAGTTACAGTTGGCTTGATGGTAAGACAGAAGGAACCGAAGTGGCCCGATGGCTCAACTCCAACGGCATATCAGCATTCGTGTTGAGTTATCCAGTGCAGAACAATTTCAATTATGTCACTCATGCTCGTGCCATCTTTGGAGGTCATCAGTATCCGGACCAAATCAATTGTCTTCAGAATGCAATAAAATATGTACGCACACACGCTAAGGAATTCAATATCGATCCACACAAGATAGGTGTGATGGGCTTCTCTGCAGGTGGACATCTCGCAATGAGTTCGGCTGAGTTTTGGAATACTGATGATGATCGTCCCGATTTCGTAGCACCAATCTATCCTGTCGTTTCGATGTCTGACAAATGTACTCACAAGCGTTCTCGCAGAGCTTTGCTTGGCGAAAGAGGTAAGCGGAATAAGACTCTTCGCGAATCTCAATCTCTTGAGAAGCATGTACCAACAAACTGTCCTCCAGTCTTTCTTGTGAACTGTCTTGATGACCATGTTGTCAAACCACACAATTCCGTTCTTCTCGACTCTGCTCTTACCGCCAAAGGCGTCAATCACAAGTATATACAGTACAAAACTGGCGGTCATGGATTTGGAGCATCCGAGAAAAAAGGTACCGAAGAATGCCGACAATGGAAAGCAGAATTCCTAAAATGGCTCAAAGCCACTATCCTATCAAACTAAACAGAAGACAAGCAATGGAAAATAGATTTGATGACATACGCCCATATTACAATGAGGAGATTCCCGCAGCCATGCAACGCATCGCTGAAGCCACCTCATTCCCTTTGTTGGCATCGTATGTATTCCCAAACAGAAGTATTGATGATGTAAGGGAAGAAATGAGAGGATACAAGACCATCAAGGAGTTCCAACTTGGTGTGATGTACCATGCCAACAAGCAAATCTTGAAGAAGTCGGCTACGGAGTTTACTTTTTCAGGAATTGAATATATCTCGCACAATACCAATTATCTTTTCGTAAGCAATCATCGAGACATCATGCTTGATGCCAGCCTTTTGCAGAATGTATTTATAGATAATGGATTTGACACAAGCGAAATCACTTTTGGTGCAAACCTCATGCGAGGCCAAGTCGTTATTGATGTTGGCAAATCCAATAAGATGTTCAAGGTTGAGCGTCCAGGTGGAAGCATCAAAGAGTTTTATCGTTCTTCAATGCATCTGTCTGATTACATACGTACCACACTCACGGAAAGGCATCAATCTGTATGGATTGCACAACGAAACGGAAGAACTAAGGATGGTGTAGATAGGACAGACCAAGGAATCATAAAGATGTTTGGCATGAGTCGTTCTGATGACAAAATAGAATCACTTGCAGAACTCAATATTGTGCCTGTTGCTGTCTCTTACGAATGGGAGCCATGCGATATCCTCAAGACAATCGAATTGTACGAGCGTCAACAAGGTCCATACATTAAGAAACCTGGCGAAGATTTGAATAGTATCCTCACAGGCATTACTGAGCCCAAGGGAAGAATTCACATTGAGTTTTGCAAACCAATAACTCGTGACGACCTTCTGCAATTTGACAACTGTACATCGGGTGAGTTTCATAAAGCAGTTGCAAATCTTATGGACCAACGCATTTGTTCTGCATATCGTCTTTCTCCAAACAACTATATTGCTTACGATTTACATTACGGAAAGAAAAAGTACATTAACATGTACACATCGGAGGAGAAAAAGGCATTCAAAGAGCGTATGAAATCCCTCTTAATTCGTTATGAAGATGAATGTGACATAGAGGCTCTTGCTGATATCTTTCTTGGCATTTATGCAAACCCTATTGACAGTAAGAAACTATTTGAGTAATAGCATTATATGAAACATCTGTTTTCAATTTTCCTTTTTTGTTTGTGTTCTATTTCCTTAAGTGCACAAGAATATAGAGATGTCGTTTATCTTAAGAATGGCAGTGTTATAAAAGGTTTCTACAAGAGTTTTTTTCTTAATGACACACTCCGCATGGAAACTCTTGATGGCAGTCTTCTCGTATGCCCTGCGAGCGAGATAGTTCGTATAGCAAAGGAGCGTACGAATGTATATGTAGTTCATGCTGACGAAGAGGAGGGTATTATTCGCCGATGGAGACCAAAAGGCTATAGCGGTTCATTTGAATATTTGAGTGCCTACCGTACCACCTCGGCTTCTATGACAAGTACAGGTTTTTCAACCACACATGGATATCGATTTAATCGCAACATCTTCCTTGGAGCAGGTATGGGCTTTGAATCATATTTTCATAAGGTAGAAAATGCTGTTCTTAAATTAGCAAATACGAGTGTATCCCTATATGGTGAAGGACGATTCTACTTAATGAACACTCGTATTGCACCTGTGTTGACATGTCGAGGTGGTTATACGGCCACAGGTATCAAGGGACAATTTGTTGCTCCTGGTATCGGTGTTGATTTCTCCACTTCGCCTCGTTTTGGTATTTTTGTTCGCTTTATGTATCGTTGGCAAAGATTTGATTATGATTGGATTGCAGAAACTGAAAACAAAGAATTCGAAACCGTTCGAATACAAGGAAATGCTTCTTTCTATATGTTCAGCGGTGGCATTCATTTTTAGTTGATTAAGGCATAAAGCAAGTTAGTATTATGGTTCGAATACTGTTTATTTTTGTTTTCTTTGCATTGATACAAGGGCGGGGGGTAGCACAGGCAGTCATGTCTCCGCAAATCAATCCGGACAATAGCGTCACCTTCAGTGCAGAATTTCCGGGTGCCAAACATGTTCGCCTCTTTGGCAGCTTCTGCTCTCGCCATGCTGCTGATAGTTTAGGTATCAAATATAAGAAAAACAGTTATGTTATGAAGCGTGACGGAGACAAGTGGCGTTGCACCACTCAACCCCTCCCATCGGAAATGTATACATATCGTTTCGTCGTAGATAATAAGAATGTTATCGACCCTCATAATTCCAACGTAACTCGTGATATTGCTGACACCCTGAACTACTTCTTTATCCGTGGCGATGTGGCTAATTATTACCTTGATAGTGATGTTCCTCATGGCAAGATAAATAAAGTGTGGTATCCATCCGAACTCAATGGAATGTCGCAACGTCGAATGTTCATTTATACCCCATCTGAGTATGAGGATAATCCCAACAAGCAATACCCGGTGTTATATCTTCTGCATGGTTCCGGAGGTGACGAAACATCATGGAGTGATTATGGCAGAGCATGTCAGATACTTGACAATATGATAAACTCGGGCCAGTGTGCTCCGCTCATAGTTGTGATGCCCAATGGAAATATGTATCTTGATGCAGCCCCTGGCGAATCACCTTATATGACCAAGAAGCCTTCTGCAAACAATATGGGTTCGATGTTCGGCAAGGTTGAGGCAAGTTTCCCTACAGAAATAGTCAAATACATTGAGAAGAATTATCGTGTCATTCGAGACAAGCAGCATCGTGCAATTGCAGGGCTTTCGCTTGGCGGATTGCAGACCATCTTTATTGCGGCAAACTTTCCTGATATGTTTGATTATGTTGGATTGTTTTCTGCACAGACAAAGGATATAACCGCAATGTTTGGCAATAATGCACATCATAGATTCCTACGCACTCAGTACCATCTTCAGCGATGGAATAACATACGCAAACTCTTAAGCAACAGTCTTCCATCTCATGATATGCTTGGTGAAAAAATAGAGTGTCTTTATATCTACGATGACATAGAACAAAAGATTATTCGTCAGTTCCAGACACCTCCACGCCTCTACTATATGGCTATTGGCAAAGACGACTTTTTGATGTCTAAACCACTGATTAAGAGATTCTCGACACTCAAGGGCGTTCTTGACAAAAACAATCTGCCATATGAGTATTATCTCACCGATGGCGACCACTCATGGGAGAATTGGCGCAAGTACCTTGTTAACTTTCTCCCCAGACTTTTTAGAGAATAACCCCTGTCCAGTCCCACCAAAAATTGCATTATGCATTAATCATTATATATTACGAATTAACATAACAACAATCATGCTTATTCGCATCTACGACTATTTCCATACGCATCCTCTTATACGCAGAGTATCGCTTTTGGCCCTAACCATAGTTATGGCCCTGCTCGCACTCAATCTTACTTACAAGGAAGATATCAGCGATTTCCTTCCTCTTGGTTCTGAAGAGCGTGAGGCCATGCAAGTATATCAAGACATTTCGGGTGTAAACCGCCTCTTTGTTCTCTTTGACAATCCTGATGATGCCGACCTCACCGTAGAGGCAATCAACAGATTTACATCCCAGGTTGAAGAGAGCGATACAGCTTCTTTGTGCACTGACCTCACTTCCACATTTGATATGGAGAAACTTTCGGAAGTGACCGATTTCATCTATAGCAATATCCCTTATTTCCTTACGGATGCAGATTATAATCGGATGGATTCGCTTCTCGCCCAACCTCAGTTCGTCGACCAACAGCTCAATGCTGACCGCGAAATGCTTATGTTCCCTTCCGGTTCACTTCTCTCGCAGAATATCTCTCGCGACCCACTCAACCTCTTCACTCCTGTAGCCCAACGACTTCAGGGCCATCAGCAAGAGAGTCGATTTGAGATGTACGATGGATATATCTTCACCCCGGATATGAAGCATGCTATCGTGATGCTCACTTCCCAGTTTGGAAACAGCGAGACTGAGATGAATTCCCGCCTCCTCTCTCTCCTGGAGTCAAGCATCGACTCTATGAATGTGGAGTATCCAGAAGTGAAAGCTCATGTAGTTGGAGGTCCGCAGATTGCAGTAGGCAATGCCCATCAGATCAAGCACGACTCCATCCTTGCAGTGTCGCTTTCAGCCATATTGATACTTGCTTTGCTCTACTACTCCTTCCGTAGCATTCGCAATATGGCACTCATTGCCATCTCAATCCTTTGGGGCTCACTTTTTGCCATAGCAGGTATTGCATTGGTTCATGACAGCATAAGCATTATCGTGATTGGCATCTCGAGTGTAATCATCGGCATTGCAGTCAATTATCCATTGCACCTTATTGCACATACCGACCACGAACCAAATATCCGTGAGGCACTCAAAGAGATAGTCACACCACTTCTTGTGGGCAATGTGACCACCGTTGGTGCATTCTTCGCACTTGTACCTTTGCATTCAGTAGCGATGCGAGATTTGGGACTGTTTGCGTCCTTCCTCCTCATAGGCACAATCCTTTTCGTGCTAATTTACCTTCCTCACATCATCAAACGGAGAGAAAAGAGTACAGAAATGAAGGGAAGTTTCATTTCCTATCTTGCTAATATCAATCCAGAAGGAAATAAGTGGGTTGTGGGTATTATAGTTGTGTTGACTGCTGTGTTTGGCTACTTCGCATTGTCTGTGGAATTTGATTCCAACATGGCGAATATCAACTACATGACCGACCAGCAGCGTGCCGATATGCAGTATTTTGAGAAGTTGTTGTCAGCACCAACGAAATCGACATCAAACACTCTTAACAATCTATATGTAGTATCAACAGGCAAGACATTTGACGAAGCACTTGCCCTTTCAGCATCCAAGCAAAGATCCATTGATTCGCTCAACCGAAAAGGTCTTCTTGCTTCACATGTAGGAGTGACAGATTTCCTCACTTCAAAAACCGAACAAACTCGCAGACTCAACAAATGGAATGCATTCCTCAACGACCATCCGCAACTGACTTCTTCTATTGCTAATGCAGCATCGGCAAATGGTTTCGCACCAGACGCATTCTCCGATTTCAATACTATCCTCAAGTCCTCTTACACCCCTCAGTCATTTGATTATTTCCATCCTCTCACATCACTTGTCTTCTCTGGAAATATCTCCCATGACGAGCAGACAGGTCGTTGTTCGATAGTTGATGTGCTCAAAGTGCAGAAGTCTGATATACCTACAGTTACAAGTGCCCTTCCGGGATGTTTTGATATCGCTTCGCTCAATAGCAAACTTGCTGATTCGCTTTCGGACGACTTCAATTATATCGGTTGGGCATGTTCACTTATCGTATTCTTCTTCCTGTGGTTCTCGTTCCGCCGAATTGAGTTGGCAATCATCTCATTCCTCCCGATGGCAATCAGTTGGGTATGGATTCTTGGCATCATGTCTATGCTCGGAATCAAGTTCAATATTGTCAACATCATCCTTGCCACTTTCATCTTCGGTCAAGGTGATGACTACACAATCTTCATGACCGAAGGTTGCATAAGCGAATATGTGCACAAGAAGCCAGTCCTTGCTTCGTACAAGAACAGCATCATCCTTTCTGCCCTTATCATGTTCATCGGTATCGGCATTCTGATTCTTGCCAAGCACCCAGCCATGCATTCACTTGCCGAAGTCACCATCGTGGGTATGTTCTCCGTAGTGCTTATGGCATATATCATACCGCCACTCCTCTTCAAGTGGCTTATGAAAATCTTCCCAAAACGCTTCGAAACTCTTTGATCATGCGTCATCCTATATTCCTCATAATATATCTGCTCGCCAACCTAAGCATCCTGTCCGCTTCAGCCCAGATAGTGTCGCCACAGATTAATCCAGACAAGTCTGTCACCTTCACTTTCTATGTGCCCGAAGCTGATGATGTGGTGCTCAAAGGCGAAGTGCTGCCGGTCAAGTATAAGATGAAAACCAAGGTAGCGACCATCATCAAACATGAGGAACACAAACTGAAACCTCTGAATGATTCCATTTGGTCGGTAACAATTCCCGAACTTGAACCCGATATGTACCTTTATTATTATGAGGTTGATGGTGAAGATGATGGCGATTCGCTCGACTGCTTCAATCCGCTTGTAGTCAGGGATATGGGCAAGGATTACAGTGCATTCATTGTTCCTGGAGGCGAAGCAGACTATTACCTCGACAATAACTCCATTCCTCATGGAACATTATTCAAGGAGTGGTACCAATCTACCGTGAAGGACCAGCCTCGCAGACGAATGACCGTATACCTTCCACCTGCATATTACGAAGATACTGATATCCGCTATCCAGTCCTCTACCTTTTCCATGGAACGGGTGGCGATGAGAATTCATGGCCCGAATGTGGACGAGCACTTCAGATATTCGACAATATGATTGCAAAGGGAGAAATGAAACCTATGATTGTCATTATGCCAAATTGCAACACCAACCTCGACTCCGCCCCAGGATTCAGCCCGTCAAAAGACCGTGATAAGGCAACAGAACTGGCCGAAGGCAATGCGTCATCCATGTTCGGAAGATTCGAGTCGTCATTCGTATCAGATATCGTACACTTTGCCGACAGTGCCTACCGAACCGTCCCCAACAAGGCAAATCGTGCCATTGCGGGGCTTTCGCTTGGAGGCATGCAGACACTTTATATCTCGGCAAACAATCCCGACCTCTGCGATTATATCGGTCTGTTTTCTGCACAGACAGAACCCACATTCTCTGAGAAGGCCATGAACAAGATAGCGAGTGCCGCACGTATTGGTTCAAGGTTTGCGGAGAGTTTCACAAAAACATTTCCATTCCTTGGCAACAAACTCCAGCGCAAAGCAAATAATTTTGTGGCAAATGTTGCCCATCTTGACATATATGACAATGTGGATCAAAAGATTGACTCCTTGTTCGCCCATCAACCGCAGCTATTCTATATTGCTTGTGGCGAAGATGATTTCGTAAAAAACATGAATGATAAGTTCCGCTCAAAACTCACCGAAAAGAACTATCCCTTCACCTACAACGAATCAACTGGCGGTCACACATGGAGCAACTGGCGACATTATCTATTGGATTTCCTAACTAAAATATTCTAACTAATATGGACTTAAACGACTACATCTACAAATTTGCTCAGGAAACACCCGACCGACTTGCGATCGTCACCCCTACCGAGCAGATTACCTATGGTGAACTTTGGGATCATATCAGTACCAATGGGGCCATCCTTGAGCAACAAGGTGTTCGACCTCAGGAGGCTCATGTGTTCCGTGCTTCTCAGAGCATCAATTTCATCACCACATACTGTGCAGTGCATTTCAATCATGCTGTGGCAGTTCCTCTCGAGCAATCCACTCCTCAGGAGGTTTTCGATGGCATCCAGAAGGAGACGAATCACCATGTATTTCCAAAGGGTACTGCCGACCTCCTCTTCACTTCCGGTTCAACAGGCAAGGCGAAGGGTGTGATGCTTTCCGATACCGCTCTCACCACGTGTGCCGAGAATTTTCTCCACCATCATCCATATACATCCGATCTTGTATTCATCATTAGCGGACCTCTCAACCACATCGCATCGCTCTTCAAGATCCATCCAACCCTCATGGCTGGTGGCACCGTTTGCGTCATCGATGGTCTGAAGGATATCAATGCCTTCTTCGATGTGTTCCGTAAGTTTCCCGACCGTCGATTCGGTATGTTCCTCGTGCCTGCAAGCATCCGCATGATACTTCAGTTCTCACGCGACCAACTCGTCGAGGTTGCAGATAAAATTGCGTTCATCGAGACTGGTGCCGCACCTATCACCAAGAGCGATATGGCCGAACTCGCCTCTGTGCTTCCTAATGCCCGCCTCTTCAATTCACTCGGCGGAACGGAAATCGGTTGCGTATGCACCTACGATTTCAACGATGGCAAATACATGGCTGGATGTGTCGGAAGAACGATGTATCACTCTCATATTGAGATAAATGATGAAGGCACCATACTCATATCTGGCCCTACACTTTTCACGGGTTACTTCAAGAATCCGGAACAGACAGCCAGCGTGCTTCGTGATGGAGTATTCCACACTTCGGACCGTGGTTACTTCGATGAGGAAGGCAATATCCATCTCCTCGGCCGTTCGGACGATGCCATCAATGTGGGTGGTTTCAAGGCTGACCCAATCGAGATTGAGAACGTGGTCATGACCCTCCCTTATGTGGCCGATTGCATTTGCATTTCTGCTCCGCATCCTATTGCCGGCACTTGCATCAAACTCCTCTACATGGTGAAGGAAGGCCAGACATGCACCCATCGCGATGTCGCCCTCTATCTCAAATCGCGACTTGAGGCATACAAAATCCCTACCCTCTTCGAACAGGTAGAATCAATCAAACTCACTTACAACGGTAAAAAAGACCGTCAATATTATAAACAATGAAACAAGAAATCCGCACTCTCCTCGAAGACTCTCTCCCACTTGTAGACTTCGATTCCGACTTCCTCTTTGCCGAACTCGACTCTCTCGGCATCGCCCAGATTCTCATGTCCCTCTCTCTCAAGTACAATATTCCTCTTGGGGCAAAGGACGTAACCCCAAAGAACTTCAAGAACCTCGATGCTCTTGTTAGTCTTGTAGAAAGCAAAAAGAATAAGTAGATATTTATTCTTTTATCAAGAATTTGTGAATTTGTGATTTTTATATTTGGAGTCATTGAATTTATAAGAATTGGTGATTTGGAGCTATCTGCTCCTCCATCCGGGTAGCTAAGGCCGTATAGGCCTAATTTCACAGATTCTTATTAATTCAAAAAAAGAAAATAACCCGAAGGTTCAAAAATTGGCTAACGCCGAGCTAACGGTTCACAAATTCTTGATAAATATAAAAAAGGCTTCCTCAATATTCCAAATAGGGTGCAAGTCGCTCTACCTCTTCTTGTCCGAATATCTGAGTTGCAAGGAGTGCATCCTTATCCTTGATTTCACCATACAGACGACGATAGTTTATTATGTCACGAGTCTGATTGTACGAAATGTAAGGATGCGAATTGAGGGTACGAAAATCTGCCGTATTAATATTGATACGGTTAATGCCCTTTGTGGAAGTCACAGCAAACCACTCATACAGTTCAGGAGTAATATATTTTATTTCAGCGAGTTGGTCAACCGAATGAAAGCCTCCGAGTTTTTCACGGAGTCGAACTATTGCCCCCGCTATGCCCGAACCCACCCCCGGTATACGTTTCAAGAGCGTAGTGTCAGCCGTATTTATATCCACCTTAGTCAGCGACCCAAACTTATTTTGTGCCGAATACTTAGGCACATAATCATCCGCAACAGATTGCCGTGTCGAATGATTTGGAGCAGCAGATTTCTTATCATTACGTTTATAGCTCTCCCTCACATTCTTTTCATACTGTTCGCGATAACTGAAAGTCTTCTTATACTTATCCCCAATCTTGATATAAGGCAGCACCTTCTCCACGTCAGCATCCGACCAATTATACAACTTGCTCACGGCAAGCGGTTCCTCAAACACACCACCATGCCTCCTATACCCCATCAGCGAGCGAATCTGCATCGCTCCTAATCCATAATCCAAAAGAGTCAAACTGTCCACCTCATTCGGGTCAATCAACCCCTTCTCACCCCTTATTGTATCAGGGTTTGTCACCAATTCGTCCTTCGACACCATCCCCGCTTTTTCACCTTCCTTTTTCTCTTCCCCACTCCCTAAAGCCTCTACAAACAATATCACGCAGATACTTCCCACTGCCACAACCGACAGCAGTCCTATCACCCGCCTATCCGATTTCGAAATCATATTATTCTTTTCAAAAAAATGATATTGTTTTGATGTCAAGCAGTTTATTTTACATGTTGCTCTATCTTGCAACTATGCTTCTTGCCTTCAGGACCATTCTTGTCATAGTTGATGCCGACAAGAAGGATGTCACCTGTATATTCTGCTACCTTTTCAGGATAATTCTTGCGCTTGATTTGGTCAATGGCTGCATCGGCATCTTTGTTGTACTTAAGTTCTAGCACCAAAGCTGGCGAATCAACATTACGACGGGGAATGAGTACGAGGTCGGCAAAACCTTTGCCTGTTGGCAGTTCGCGATGAATAATGTAGTCGTTCTTGGCATAATAATATGCAATGGAGAGCACGCAAGCAAGTGAGTTCTCGTCATTGTAGGAAAGAATGCTTGTATCCTCATCATGAGCGAGTTCGATGCCGCGAGCAACAGCCTCCTCATCACCACTTAGGGTTGCTGCAAGAAGAGACTTTGAAGCGTATAGTGCTTCATTTAAATGCTCCCAATTACATGCCTTGACGGCTTTCTCCATTTCCTCGGAAACCTCTTTGTTTGGTATATAGCATTGCTTCGTCTTCTTTTCGTATGCCAAATATCCCAGATGGATAAGAATAGTGAGGGCATCGTCCTTACTCCTGATTATGGCTGGGTCATTCTGAAAACCAGTTGTATCCACATCGCAACGACCACCACTGAGCATATATATCACATCATCCTTCAATCCCTTAAAATTCATGCTGATACAATCAGATACATTATCAAATGCACCTGTGTTAGCCCAATAATTATCACACTCCCCATTTGCCAGAGCCTCAATGACAGAATATGGATTATAGAGAGAAGGTTCCTTTCCTATGGAGTAGCCATCATACCATTTCTTCAAATCTTCAATAGCCACATCATTCTGTTCCTCGACCAGTTTTGCCACCTCAGATGGCGTAAATCCGAAATAGGATTCCAATCTACCAGGTTGAACCATGGAATACTCTCTGAAGTTGTTCAATGCCGATTGCGTCTTGTATTTTTTAATTGGTAGGATACCGGTCATGTAAACTCCAGCAAAAACTCTTGAAGAGTCATCCCCTTTGAATAATCTACGAAGCAGGTCAACATATTCATCAACCAGTTCAGGCTTCTTCTCGTTTTCACGCAATATGGCATCCCACTCATCTATAAGCATGATGAAGCGGTCTCCTGTCTGCATAGCAACCTCTAACAGAGCTTCCATCAAGTCAGCACTATCCTTTACTTTCACATCAGGATATGACTTAAGAACATCCTCCTTCACTTCATTCTGCAGATACTTCACTATTGCATCGTCATTTGTATAACGTGTGGTAAAACTCGTAATATCGAGACTGATAACAGGATATTTGTTGAGGTGTTTTTCGTACTGCTTATTCTCTCCTTCCTCATCGGGAAGAGATATGTTCAATCCATCAAACAGACTACGGCTATCGCAAGACCTGTCATAATAAGCACACAGCATCTTTGCCGCCAGGGTCTTTCCAAAGCGGCGGCAGCGTGTCACGCATGTGAAAGCACGTTCAGTGTCAAGCGTCTTGTTGATTTCGGCAATCATGCCTGTCTTATCGACATAATCGCCATTCAACGCTCTGCGGAACCCTTCATTTCCCTTATTTATGTATGTACCCATAATCGTAATATATAAGCCATTATATTTGATGCCGCAAAAATACTTAAAAAAATTATAAACACCAAACTTTTGAGTGCGAAATATTTATAATAGTCCCTTAATCAAATAAAACACCACTGGCACAAGCAACGATGGCAGCAAATTCACTGTCTTGCAATCCTTTATGCCAAGGATACCGAGACCGGAACTAACAATCAGCACACCACCGACGATGCTCAATTCTGTACGCATAGGTTCTGGCATAGCTTCACCGAAGAAGTAGGCGATGGCATAGAACATGCCCTGCCAGCAGAAGAGGACGGGAGCTGCGAGGAGCATGATCCATCCGAAGGAAGCAGCAAGAACGGCAGAGGTCACGAGGTCGAGCGTGGCATTAGTATAGAGGTAAGTGTTGGCACTCTCGCCTATCGCCCAACCCTGGGATGGGGAGAGGGCCGAGAGCACAGGACCAACGATGCTGAATGTGCCAATGCAATACAAAAGCAAACCGGTCATCAAACCTTGAAGACCATTGTTTTCGTTACCATTACGCTTGTTCAGACGATCATTGAGCCTATCAATCTTGCCGGAGAGGTCGAGTTTCGTTCCGATGATACCACCGATGGCAAGACTGAGGATAAACATCACAGGGTATTCGCTCTTAGCCATATTAGGCAGCGAAGCATTCATACCGAGCACAAGACAACAGAGTCCCAGTCCGTTGAAGAGAGCAGTCTTATATTTTTCACCAATTCCAGAGCGCACCACTGCGCCAAACGCCCCACCAATGATGATTGTGGCTGTGTTTACTATAGTTCCTAACATATATGTCAATAATAATCTTTGTGTCAATAATATTCTGCGAATTTCGCAATAAAATCCCAATTATCAAAATTTTTCTTGCATATTCACTCGCATAGCACCCATATTCCACCACCCACTCCATTTTGAAGGTCAAAATGAGCGCTTCCACAGTCCAAACTGAGGGACTGAATCCATTTAACGTACTATTATCCATGTCTGCTCAGAACGTACCATATAAATATCAAAGGGGATGTGCCAAACGTAAAATTGACACATCCCTTTCTTTCTATTTAAATTTGCACCCACTTGTTTTCAGAACAAGAATAATCAGCAAAATGATCAGAGCTAATGCGAGGTAATAGTGGTATCTGGGTGGTGGAGATATGACAGAAGTGTGTTTCTCACTCGATATTTTCAGAGTGTCACACACCTGTTTTTTCTTGACCTCCTGCCCACTCTTTTCAAACCTTCCATTCACCACCCTAACAAGGCCCCCCAGCCCCCAAAGGGGGAGTTTTTTAGATACATTGAGCGGTTTGCCCGCAGAAGAATCGTTGCAAGTGATGCTGGTATCGAGGGGGATATATAAGAGCATCTCGTCAAACGAGAAACTCACATCGCTCCTAATGCTGTCCTCAAGGCTAACATTGTGAATTGCAGTTGCTTCTGCGCTCTCCTGTACTGTCTGCTTTGATTTGCAAGAAGCAAGAAGCATGAGCACGATGGCAAGTGCGTAAATGATGTAAAAATCATACTTCTTATTCATTGCCTTATCTGCTTTGATTGGCGAGAGCATATCCCTTTCGGATAGAATCACCCTCGATTAACACTCCGTTTTCTACATACGCCATTGCTTGCACAAGGTAGACCATCTCTGATTCATTGCTCCAATGCAGCATCTGGTCGCGCCCTATGTGGCTAACTTCGCACACACGAATGATGTATGCTTCAGTATCATTATTATCCTCAGGAGGAGCCCATCGCTTTATGATCTGCTCAACCGAACACAATCCATACTTCCGCATGTATGTCCGAATGATGACAAATGCAGCACGAAATCCATACGCAAGACTGCGAAACTGGAAGAACTGCCTGTCGGTCTGCTCTGCACTCAAGCCTTGCCACTTGTCGGCTGAGCGGCGGATATTGAGAGGGTTGTTGTTACGCAAGCCCCTCGGTTGAGTTTTGTTGTTCATTGTTATTATATTTTTAGAGCACCGAAGGTGCTGGAAGAAAAAACATGAAAAAACATATAAAAACATAAAAAAACATTTGATATGTATAGAAATATTAATCCGTAGATTAGAACTTCGTTCTTGTTTTAGGGAACGCTTCGCTCAAATTTTCTGCAATGTTTTCTGCAATGTTTCTGCAATAATTATATTGAAGTATCATTGAAGTCTTAATTGAAGTCACATTTGAGGAGCGATAGCGACGTTCTATAAAACAAACCGTACAGGTTTGAAAATGTTTTTATGGTTTTTACAGGTTTTCACCG